>NZ_DLJW01000040.1:0-15844 GCF_002477705.1 Stenotrophomonas sp. UBA7606
ATCCCGGTGATCGCCGTGGTTGACACCAACTACAACCCGGAACTGGTTGATTACGCCATCCCGGGCAACGACGACGCCATCCGCGCCGTGCAGCTGTACGCTCGCGCCGCTGCCGACGCCGTGCTGGAAGGCAAGGCTGCCGCTCCGAACGCTGCCACCGTGCGCGAAGAAGAGTTTGCCGACGCTGCTGCCGAAGGCGAAGAAACCAAGCCGGCTCGCCGCGCTCCGGCCAAGAAGGGCGCCAAGAAGGGCGACGAGGCTTCGGCCTGATGCACCCCGGCGGGCGCCCACGGTGCGCCCGCTCCCCCTGTACCGGCGCCAATGGCGCCGGCCACTGACAGGGCTGCGTAACAACGGCCGGCAATCATTGCCGGCCTACCCCTTTCTATTGATGAGGTAATTCCATGGAAATCACTGCTTCCCTGGTCAAGGAACTGCGCGAGCGCACCGGCGCCGGCATGATGGAGTGCAAGAAGGCTCTGTCCGAAACCAACGGCGACATCGACGCAGCGGCTGAAGCCCTGCGCAAGTCCGGCGCTGCCAAGGCCGACAAGAAGGCCGACCGCGTCACCGCTGAAGGCCGCGTGGGCGTGGCCAGCAACGGCGGCAATGCCGTGCTGGTCGAAGTGAACTCGGAAACCGACTTCGTCGCCAACGACGTCAACTTCAAGGCGTTCGTCGACGCCGTTGCCGCTGCCGCCCTGGCATCCGGCGCAGCCGACGTTGAAGCCCTGAAGTCGGCCAAGCTGCCGAGCGGCGAAACCGTCGAAGAAACCCGCGCCACCGCGATCCAGAAGCTGGGCGAGAACATCCAGATCCGTCGCCTGGTCAAGGTCAGCGGCAACAACACCGTTGGCACCTACGTGCACAGCAACGGCAAGATCGGCGTGCTGGTCGAGCTGGCCGGCGGCAACGCCGAACTGGCCTCGGGCCTGGCCATGCACGTGGCCGCGATGAACCCGCCGCACAACAAGGCTGCCGACGTCCCGGCTGACTTCGTTGCAAAGGAAAAGGAAATCGAGCTGGCCAAGATGAGCGAAAAGGACAAGGCCAAGCCGGCTGAAATCCTGGAAAAGATCATCAGCGGCAAGATCAACAAGATCATCAGCGAAGTGACCCTTTACGGCCAGAACTACGTGCTGGACAGCGACAAGACCGTTGAGCAGGCCGTCAAGGCTGCCGGTGGCGACGTCGTCGGCTTCCAGCGCCTGGTGGTTGGCGAAGGTATCGAGAAGGTGGTGGAAGACTACGCCGCCGAAGTTGCCAAGGCGATGCAGGTCTAAGCATCCGCCACCCTGCAACACCGACGAAGCCGCGGATATCCGCGGCTTCGTTGTTTGCGCAGCCCAGGCCATGATCACTGGCAACGGCATCGCCCGGACGCACTTGCGCGTGCAGGCCCTTTTCTATTCGGGGCATGCCTGTATGCTTGGCCCACTGCCGCCCGCCCCCACGACATGTCACCCGAGCTCAACGCAGCCCTGTCCCTGTGCCGCAACCTGCCGTCGCCGCCTGCCATCGCAGTACGCCTGATCGAGCTGGCGCAGGACCCGGAAACCGACATCGCCAGTGCCGCCGATGTGATCGCACTGGACATGGCGCTGAGCGCACGCATGCTGCGCATCGCCAATTCGCCGCTGTATGCCAGCCGCCGCCGCATCGAGAACCTCTCGCAGGCGCTGACCATGCTCGGGCTAAACGCCACCCTGCAACTGGCACTGGGCTTCAGCCTGTCACGCGCCCTGCGCGACGACGAATGCCACGCCCAGCTGCTGGATGCAGTCTGGCGCCGCGGCGTGCTCAGCGCCCTGGCCGCACGCTACCTCGGCGAGGCCTGCGGCGTACGCCGCCTGGAAGAACTGCTGCTGGCCGGCCTGCTGCAGGATGTGGGCATCCTTGCCCTGCTCCAGGTCCGCGCGGACATCTACCCCGGCCTGCTTGGCAGCTGCACCGACAACCTGCAGCTGTTGGCGCATGAGCGCGCGGTGTTCGACTGCAACCATGCCGAGGTGGGCGCCCACCTGTGCGAGCAATGGGGGCTGCCGCGCTACCTGACCGAGGCCATCGCCCACAGCGAGCCGCCAGCCGCGCCCGCCGATGCATTTGAACGCTGCGTGGCATTGTCCGGCTGCATCGCTGACATCTGGCTGGCCGATGACGTCGACCAGGCCCGCAACAACGCACTGCGCGAGGTCAACGCCGCCCTGCAGCTGGACAGCAACCGTTTTGAACAGGTGCTGCAACAGGTCAGCCAGATGCTGCCGGAGATCAGCGCCCTGTTCGACATCCCGGTACCCTCTCCGGCCCGCGTGACCTTCCTGCTGGACCATGCTGCGGAACTGATCGCGCTGCGCAACCTGCGCGAGCTGCATGACGCCTCCAACGCGCACCGGCGCGCCGACGACTACGAGCTGCAGGCGCGCCGCCTGGCCGAACAGGCCCACCTGGACGCCCTCACCGGCGTACTCAACCGCCGCCAGCTGGAAGTAGTACTGGAACAGGAGTTCGGCCGCGCCAGCCTGGCCGAGCGCCCCCTGTCCATCGCCTTCATCGACCTGGACGATTTCAAGAAGATCAATGACCTGCACGGCCATCTGGTCGGTGACCAGGTACTGCAGGCTTTCGCCAACCGGCTGCAGGGCCAACTGCGCGGCAGCGACACCGTGGCCCGCTTCGGTGGCGAGGAGTTCGTGGTGATGTTCCCTGCCACCAGCGAATCGACTGCCGTCGAAGTCATCCGCCGCGTGCTTGGGGTGATCGCTCAGACGCCAATGGCCATCGTCAACGAATCCCCGCTGTACGTGACCTTCTCGGCCGGCGTTGCCACCCACGGCGCCTATGAGCGCTTCACCGACATGCGCGACCTGCTCAAGGCCGCCGACGACGTGCTTTATCGCTCCAAGAACCTGGGCCGCAACCGGGTCATCGCCCGCGCCCCCACCCCGCAACCAACCGCCTGCTGAACAGGCGGGCGATCCAGGCGACTTTGTCGCTGCGTTGCAACAAACAGATCTCACCTGAAACTACGGCATCGATTAGAATTCCCGCGTTTTCCAGCCATCTGAGGTCACCATGTCCAAGCTCGCCTACCAACGCATCCTTCTGAAGCTTTCCGGGGAGGCGCTGATGGGAGATGAGGACTACGGCATCGACCCGAAGGTGATCAACCGCCTGGCCCACGAAGTGATCGAGGCCCAGCAGGCCGGCGCCGAGATCGCGCTGGTGGTCGGCGGCGGCAACATCTTCCGTGGCGCCGGCCTTGCCGCAGGCGGCATGGACCGCGTCACCGGCGACCACATGGGCATGCTGGCCACCGTGATCAACGCCCTGGCCATGCAGGACGCGTTGGAAAAGGCCGGCGGCAAGGCCCGCGTGATGAGCGCCATCAAGATCAACGACGTGTGCGAGGACTACATCCGCCGCCGCGCCATCCGCCACCTGGAAAAGGGCCGTCTGGTCATCTTCGCCGCCGGCACCGGCAACCCCTTTTTCACCACCGACTCCGGCGCCGCCCTGCGCGCGATCGAGATCGGCGCCGATCTGCTGCTCAAGGCCACCAAGGTCGACGGCGTCTACAACAAGGACCCGAACAAGCATGCCGATGCGGTCCGTTATGACAGCCTGAGCTACGACCAGGTCATCAACCAGGGCCTGGAAGTCATGGACACCGCTGCCTTTGCCTTGGCCCGCGACAGCGACCTGCCGCTGCGCGTGTTCGACATGAGCCAGCCGGGTGAGCTGCTGAAGATCCTGCGCGGCGAGCACATCGGCACCCTGGTCCACGGTCGCGACGCACACTGAACCACGCTGCCAACCCGGCAGGTACAGGTATTGGCCTATAATCGGCCGGTTCAAGAAACATCCAGGATTCGGGCGATGATCAACGACATCAAGCAAGATGCGCAGGCGCGCATGGCCAAGAGCATTGACGCTCTGCGCCACACCCTCACCACCATCCGTACCGGCCGCGCCTCCCCGGCGCTGCTGGACGGCATCAAGGTCAAGGCCTACGGCACCGATACGCCGTTGAACCAGGTGGCCAGCATCAGCGTGTCCGAAGGGCGCTCGCTGGTGATCACCCTGTTCGACAAGAACATGATCAAGGACGTCGAAAAGGCCATCTACGCCTCCGACATCGGCATCACCCCCACCACCATGGGCACGGTGATCCGCCTGAACCTGCCGCCGCTCACCGAAGAGCGCCGCCGCGAGCTGGCCAAGTCGGTCGGCAAGGAAGGCGAAGAGAGCAAGGTCGCCATCCGCAACATCCGCCGCGACGCCAACCAGGAAGTGGCCAAGCTGCTCAAGGACAAGACCATCACCGAGGATGACGACCGCCGCGCGCAGGACGACATCCAGAAGCTGACCGACAAGGCGATCAAGGACATCGACGACGTGGTCAAGCAGAAAGAACAGGAACTGATGGCAGTCTGACCGGTGCAGTCCACCATGCCCAACGGCATACCCGCACCACGCCAACCAGGGCACATTGCCATCATCATGGATGGCAATGGCCGCTGGGCACAGCAACGCCGCCGGCCGCGCATGATCGGCCATCGCGCCGGTGCCCGTGCGGTCAACCGCACCATCGACTTCTGCCTGCAGCACGGTATCGGCGTGCTCACCCTGTTTGCGTTCTCCAGTGAAAACTGGGGCCGTCCGCAGGAAGAAGTGGACGCATTGATGAAGCTGTTCCTCGGTGCCCTCGACCGCGAGGTGGACGAACTCCACCGTCGCGGCGTACGCGTGTGCTTCATCGGCGACCGCTCACGCTTCGCCGCCGGCATCGTCCAGCGCATGGACCGCTCCGAGCAGCGCACGGCCGGCAACAGCGCGATGGTGCTGAACATCGCCGCCAGCTATGGCGGCCGCCAGGACATCGCACTGGCTGCGCGCGCCCTGGCGCAGCGGGTTGCCGATGGCAGCCTGCAGCCGGAACAGATCGACGAAGAACTGCTGGGCCAGCAGGTGGCCTTGGCCGACCTGCCGGCACCAGACCTGTTCATCCGCACCGGTGGCGACACCCGCATCAGTAACTTCCTGCTCTGGCAGTTGGCCTACACCGAGCTGTGGTTCACCGACGTGCTGTGGCCCGACTTTGATGCGGCCATCCTTCAACAGGCACTGGATGACTTTGCCGGCCGCGAGCGCCGCTTTGGCCTGACCAGTGCCCAGATTGCGGCCGGCACGGCGCAGAGCGCACTCCCATGACCAAAACCCGTGTGATAGCCGCGCTGATCATGGCCCCGGTGGCCATCTGCGCGATCCTGTTCCTCCCCACCCAGTGGCTGGCCGCCGCGGCGGCATTGGTGTTCCTGATCGGGCTGTGGGAATGGCTGAAGCTGACCGGTGTGGACGGCCTGCCGCGCACCGTGCTGCTGGTACTGAACCTGCTGCTGATGGTGCTGCTGGTGTGGGCCTCGGCCGGCTCCAACGTCCTGTTCCAGTTGGCTACCCTCGTCGGCGTGGGTTTCTGGCTGCTGGCATTGCTGTGGCTGCGCTATTTCAACTTCGGCGCGCATGAAGAGCCCGGTGCCCGCATGCTCAAGCTGGCTGCCAGCACCCTGGCCATCATCCCGGCCTGGGCCGCGCTGGTACTGATCCACGACAGCCAGCCCAATGGTCACCTGTGGCTGCTGACCGCCCTGGCCATCGTCTGGGCCGCCGATTCCGGCGCCTATTTCGCTGGCCGCGCCTTTGGCAAACACAAGTTGGCCCCGCGCGTCAGCCCCAACAAGACCATCGAAGGCCTGCTGGGCGGGCTGGTGGCCGGTTTGCTGGTGGCAGGCCTGTTCGGCTGGTGGGCCGGCGTGCAGGTATCCCAGTTGGGCAGCCTGATGCTGGTGGCCACGGTCGCGGTGCTGGCCTCGGTACTGGGCGACCTGTTCGAGAGCCTGCTCAAGCGCCATGCCGGCGCCAAGGACTCGGGGCACATCATCCCCGGCCATGGCGGCGTGCTGGACCGCATCGACGGCGTGTTGGCCGCCCTGCCCGTGTTTGCGCTGGGCAAGGAAATCTTTGGTTTCTGACATGCCCACCTCCTGTACACCCCGCCAGATCGCCATTCTTGGTGCCACCGGCTCCATTGGCAGCTCGGCGCTGGATGTCATCGCCCGCCACTCGCAGCAGATGCGCGCCAGCGTATTGGCCGCCGGCAGCAATGTGGATGCCCTGCTCGCGCTATGCCTGCAGCACCGCCCCGACCATGCGGTCATTGCCGACCCGGCGCTGTACTCGCGCCTGCGTGACGGACTGACCGCCGCCCGCCTGACCACCCAGGCCCATGCCGGCCCCGAGGCCATCGACGCACTGGCCGCCGGCGAGCATTGCGATACCGTGATCGCGGCCATCGTTGGCGCCGCCGGCCTGTCCTCGACCCTGGCTGCGGCACGCGCCGGCAAGCGCCTGTTGCTGGCCAACAAGGAATCACTTGTCCTGGCCGGCGAACTGCTGACCCGGGAAGCGGCTGCCACAGGCGCCGAAATCATCCCGATCGACAGCGAACACAACGCCATCTTCCAATGCCTGCGCTCCCGCGATGCGCGCCTGGAGGCCGGTGTGCGCCGCATCATCCTGACCGCTTCCGGTGGGCCGTTCCGCGGCCGCAGCCGCGCCGAGCTGGAAACGGTGACCGTGGCCCAGGCCGTTGCCCACCCGAAGTGGTCGATGGGGCCGAAGATCTCGGTTGACTCGGCGACGCTGATGAACAAGGGACTGGAGGTCATCGAGGCCCACCACCTGTTCAACGTGCCCGGCAGCCGTATCGACGTAGTGGTCCACCCGCAGAGCCTGGTGCACTCGCTGGTCGAGTTCATCGACGGCTCGACCCTGGCCCAGCTGGGCCTGCCGGACATGCGTACCACCCTGGCCGTGGGTCTGGGCTGGCCGCAGCGCATTGAATCGGGCGTGGCCGGGCTGGACCTGCTCAGCCAGGGCCGGCTGGATTTCGAGGCACCGGATCTGGACGCCTTCCCCTGTCTGCGCCTGGCCTGGCAGGCCATGGACGCCGGTGGCAGCGCCCCGGCCATCCTGAACGCGGCCAATGAAGTGGCCGTTTCAGCGTTTCTTCAGGGGCGCATAGGCTTCCTGTCGATCCCGGCATTGGTGGAGCACACCCTCTCCACCCTGTCTTGCACGGCGGCCGATACACTGGACGCCCTGCTGGCAGCCGACGCCCAAGCCCGCCAGATCACCCAAGCCGCCATCGCCCGCCTGCCGCATGCCTGAGCCCACCTTCCAATCGAGCCGCACCCATGGCTGAGTTCCTGGGGTCCGTGTGGTGGATGATCGTCAGCCTTGGCGTGCTGGTGACGTTCCATGAATTCGGCCACTACTGGGTTGCCCGCCGCTGCGGGGTGAAGGTACTGCGGTTTTCGGTGGGCTTCGGCAAGCCGCTGTGGAGCCGCCGCAACCGCAACGGCACCGAGTTCGCCATCGCCGCCATCCCGCTGGGTGGTTACGTGAAAATGCTGGACGAGCGCGAGGTCGAGGTCCCGGCCGGTGAACGCGCCGTGGCCTTCAACAACAAGACCGTCTGGCAGCGTATCGCCATCGTCGCCGCTGGCCCCATCGCCAACCTGCTGCTGTGCATCGCCCTGCTGTGGGCGATGTTCATCATCGGCCGCCAGGATTATTCGGCCACCCTCGGCCGGGTCACCGGCATGGCCGCGCAGGCCGGTTTCGTCGCCGGCGACCAGTTGCTGGCGGTCGAGGACCGCCCGGTGGGCACCTGGGCCGAGGCCAGCATGGCCCTGACCACTGCCGCGATGGACCGCAGCGACGTGCATGTCCGCGTGCGCGACGTGCTGGACAATGAACGCACGCGGGTGCTGCCGCTGTCGCAGCTGCCGGCCGGCTTTGATGAGCGCCAGGTGCCGGTGCTGGCCGGCCTTGCCTGGCAATTCTGGCTGCAGCCGGCACGCGTCACCGAGGTGACCCCGGGCTCGGCCGCCGACAAGCTGATCCAGCCCGATGACCTGATCCTGGCCGTGGATGGCCAGCGCGTGGACGATGCCGGCGAGGTACTGCCACTGATCCAGCAACTGGGCCAGCGCGGCGGCCCGGGCATGATAGAAGTCGAGCGCGCCGGTGAACGGCTGGCGCTGGAGATCACCCCACAGCCCGGCCAGGCCCCGGACGGCAAGCCGATCTGGCGTATCGGCCTGGGCTTCGCCACCGGCCAGATGCCGGCCTATGACGCCCGCCAGCAGTACGGTCCGCTTGCCGCGCTGCCGGCCGCCGTCCGCGAAACCGGCAAACTGGCGACAGATTCACTGGGCATGATGCGGCGCATGCTGACCGGCGCTGCCTCGCTCAAGAACGTTTCCGGGCCCATCACCATCGCCCGGGTGGCCAATGTCTCGGCCCAGCGCGGGCTGGACTGGTTCCTGTATTTCCTGGCCCTGCTGTCGCTGAGCCTGTGCATCATCAACCTGCTGCCCATCCCCATCTTGGACGGCGGGCACCTGCTGTATTACCTTATTGAGTTGGTCAAGGGCAGCCCGCTGAGCGAGCGCGCCATGGCTGCCGGCCAATCCATCGGTCTGGCGCTGTTGGCCGGGTTGATGGGACTGGCGTTCTACAACGACATCCTGAGCCTGGTCCTGCGATGAACTTTTTCCCGCTGTCGTCGTCATACGCCGGCACCCACGCATTATCGAAATCGACTCCAACCGGACGTGATATGACGCGACTTCCCAATCGCCGCCTGCTGACCCTCGCACTTGCTGCCGGTCTGGCCCTGCCCGTGCTCGCACAGGCAGCCGAGCCCTTTACCGCCAGCGACATCCGCGTGGACGGCCTGCAGCGCATTTCCTCCGGTACCGTATTCACCTACCTGCCGGTGGAGCGTGGCGACACGGTGGACGACGCCAAGATCGGCGACACCATCCGCGCCCTGTACAAGACCGGCTTTTTCGAGGACGTGCAGCTGGACCGCCAGGGCGACATCCTGGTCGTCACCGTCAAGGAACGCCCGGCGATCAACAAGCTGACCGTCACCGGCAACAAGGACATCAAGAGCGAGCAGCTGCTCAAGGGCCTGAGCGACATCGGCCTGAGCGAAGGCGGCACCTTTGACCGCCTGAGCCTGGACCGCGTGACCCAGGAACTGCGCCGCCAGTACAACGACCGCGGCAAGTACAACGTGGAAATCACCCCCACGGTGAGCCCGCTGGACCGCAACCGCGTCGACGTCGCCATTGCCGTCAAGGAAGGCAAGGCGGCCAAGATCCGCCACGTCAACCTGATCGGCACCGAGAAGTTCCCGGCCGAGGACATCCTGGACACCTGGGAGTCCAAGGAGCACAACTGGGCCTCGTGGTACCGCCGCGACGACCAGTACTCCAAGGAAAAGCTGTCCGGCGACCTGGAAAAGCTCAACTCCTGGTACCTGGACCGTGGTTACGTCGATTTCAGCATCGACTCCACCCAGGTTTCGATCAGTCCGGACAAGCGTGACATGTTCGTCACCGCCGGCGTGACCGAGGGCGAGCAGTACAAGATTTCCGAGATCAAGGTCACCGGCGACACCATCCTGCCGCAGGAAGACGTGGAGAAGATGGTCATCCAGAAGTCCGGCGACACGTTCTCGCGTGCCCTGCTGGAGTTCAGCGCCGACGCCATCACCAACAGCCTGTCCAACATCGGCTACGCCTTTGCCAAGGTCAACCCGATCCCCACCAGCAACCGCGCCGACCGTACCGTGGCGGTGAACATGCAGGTGGTGCCGGGGCCGCGCGTGGCCGTGCGCCGCATCGTGTTCAAGGGCAACTCGCGTACCGCCGACGAAGTATTGCGCCGCGAAATGCGCCAGTTCGAGAACAGCTGGTATTCGCAGGCCGCCATCGACCGCTCCAAGATCCGCCTGCAGCGCCTGGGCTACTTTGAAGCCGTGGACGTGGAAACCAGCCCGGTCACCGGCAGCAACGACCAGGTCGACGTGGTCTACAACGTCAAGGAAACCACCTCTGGCAGCTTCGTGTTCGGCCTGGGCTACTCGCAGTCCTACGGCATGACCACCTCGGTACAGCTGTCGCAGAACAACTTCCTGGGCGGCGGCAACCGCGTGTCGGTGGAAGCCTCGCGCAGCAGCTACCTGCAGCGCTACGGTTTCAGCTACACCAACCCCTACTTCACCGATGACGGCGTCTCGCTGGGCTACAACCTGTCCTGGCGCGAACTGGACTACTCCGACTTCAACACCGCGCAGTACAACAGCACCAACGGCGCCGCGCAGGTGGTGTTCGGCGTGCCGATCACCGAGAACGATGCGTTCTCGCTGATGTTCGGCATCGACAGCAACCAGATCACCACCTACAGCGGCTACACGCCGAAGGCGATCATCGATTACATCGATGCGGTCGGCACGCGCACCTTCCACTCCTGGCGCACCGAGCTGGGCTGGGCGCGCGACACCCGCAACGACTACTTCATGCCTACCCGCGGCACCTACCAGCGCCTGGGCCTGGAAGCCACGCTGCCGGGCTCGACCGTCGAGTACTACAAGCTCAGCTACCAGTTCTCCAAGTACTGGCCGATCATGCCCTCGCTGGTCATCAATACCCGAGTGGAACTCGGTTACGGCGACTCGTACGGCAAGGACAAGGTCCGCAACATCTGCTGGAACGAAATCCCGGGCACCCCGGGTACCCCGGGCACCCCGGCCACTGGCACTACGCCGGCGGTCCCCGGTACCCCCGGCACCCCCGGCACCACCGAGGTTGTGGATTGCGCCACCAACCCGACCGCCAACCACCGCCAGGTGGTTGCCACCGGCCTGCCGTTCTTCGAGAACTTCTACGCCGGCGGCACCAACTCGGTGCGTGGCTTCGAGGACAACACCCTGGGCCCGCGCTCGGAAATCATCGGCGGCTACTACAACGGCCAGCCGCTGGGTGGCTCGGTAAAGACGGTCGGCTCGATCGAAGCCTACTTCCCGAAGCTGTTCGACAGCCCGTCGGCACGCGTTTCGGCGTTCTTCGATTTCGGCAACGTCTACAACGGCACGAGCAACTTCAAGGCCAACGAGCTGCGTGCTTCGGCCGGTGTCGCCCTGCTGTGGCGTGCGCCGGTGGGCCCGATCTCGATCAGCTATGCCTTCCCGCTGAAGAAGGAAGACGGCGATGAGATCGAGCGCCTGCAGTTCACCTTTGGCGGTCAGTTCTAAATAGAACTGACCCGCTGCCCCGGGGTGAAGCTCCGGGGACCGAAGGTTATGCCGCAGGCATAACCTTCGGGCGCGCTTCGGTCTACCGATTCCCCGCGCCTGTCGTCGCGCCCCCTTTACCAAAGGGGGCTTTCCACCAGAACTACCGCCTCAATCTGCCCCGGGAAGCAACACCGCCCCGGGGTTTGCTTTTATGGGACAGGTGGCTGCGCACGGCGCAGCAGGATATTCCATCAAAGCCATGCTGCCCCATTGGCCTCCACTTCCGGCCAACCCGCCCACCCCGCTGCCCTTGCCCTGCAAGGGTGATAACGTCTGCTCGCATGACCGCCATCGGCGCACACGGTAAACTTGCTGCGTGAATACTCCTACCTATACCGCTCAGGAACTTGCCGACCGTTTCGGTCTGCAGGTACACGGTGACCCGTTGGTTGCCATCCATGGCGTTGCCACCCTGGCCCATGCCGGGCCCGGGCAGCTGACCTTTCTGGCCAACCCGCGCTACCGGGCACAATTGGCCGACAGCAAGGCGTCGATCGTCCTGCTGCGGGCCGACGATGCCGAGGCTGCGCCCGCCACGGCCCTGATCGCCAAGGACCCCTACACCACCTTCGCCAAGATCGGCGCGCTGTTCGAGACGGTTCCGGTGCGTGAGCCGGGCATCCACCCCAGCGCCGTGGTCGACCCCAGCGCCACGGTGGCCGCCAGCGCCCACATCGGCCCCCATGTCTGCATCGGCGCCCGCACGGTGATCGGCGAAGGCTGCATCATTGGCCCGGGCAGCGTGATCGGCGATGACTGCGTGGTCGAGGCCGGCAGCGAACTGCTGGCGCGCGTCACCCTGGTCACCCGGGTCAAGCTGGGCAAGCGCGTGCGCATCCATCCGGGTGCTGTGCTCGGCGCCGAAGGCTTCGGCCTGGCCATGGACAACGGCCACTGGATCAAGGTGCCGCAGCTGGGTGGCGTGCGCATCGGCGACGATTGCGAGATCGGCGCCAATACCTGCATTGACCGGGGCGCACTGGAAGACACCACGCTGGACGAAGACGTTCGCGTGGACAACCTGGTGCAGATCGCCCACAACGTACAGATCGGCGCACACAGCGCCATCGCCGGCTCCACCGGCATTGCCGGCAGCGCCAAGATCGGCCGCTACTGCCTGCTGGGCGGTGCTGTCGGCGTCGTCGGTCACCTGGAAATCTGCGACCACGTCGTCATCACCGGCAAATCGGTGGTGCGCAACTCGATTACCGAGCCGGGCGAATATTCGTCCGGCACCCCATTGACCGATAACCGCACGTGGCGCAAAAACGCCGCGCGCTTCAAGCAGCTCGATGCACTGGCACGTCGCATCCTGGCTGTGAGCAAGGAGAAGGAATGAACGCACCACTGCAGCTGCCCATCGACGTCACCACCATCCAGACGTTGATCCCGCACCGCTACCCGTTCCTGCTGGTCGACAAGGTCGTCGAGCTTGATATCGAAGGCAAGCGCATCCTCGCGCACAAGAACGTCACCATCAACGAGCCGTTCTTCCAGGGCCACTTCCCCGGCCAGCCGATCATGCCCGGCGTGCTGATCATCGAGGCGCTGGCCCAGGCCGGTGGCGTGCTGACCCAGCTCAGCCTGGGCCGTGACGCGCAGTCCAAGCTGTTCTATCTGGTCAAGGTGGACAACGTGCGCTTCATGAAGCAGGTGGTGCCCGGCGACGTGCTGGAGCTGCACGTGCAGGTCAAGCGCGTGATCCGCAACATGGCCGTGTACTACGGTGAAGCCAAGGTCGACGGTGAAGTGGTCGCGCACGCCGAAGTGCTGTGCGCCGGCACCCGCGAATAACCTGCAAGGAATCCCTGCATGAGCAACAGCGCCCACTTGATCCATCCGTCCGCCGTCGTCGACCCCGCCGCCAGGCTGGGCGAAGGCGTGCGCGTGGGCGCTTTCAGCCTGATCGGTGCCGATGTCGAGATCGGTGACGGCACCGAGGTAGGCCCGCATTGCAGCATCCAGGGCCCGACCCGCATTGGCCGCGATAACCGCTTCATCGGCCATTGCGCCATTGGCGGCGAGCCGCAGGACAAGAAGTACGCCGGCGAACGCACCGAGCTGGTGATCGGCGACCGCAATGTGTTCCGCGAATTTGTGACGGTCAACCGCGGCACCGGCGGCGGCGGTGGCGTCACCACCATCGGCAACGACAACTGGCTGCTGGCCTATGCGCACGTCGCCCATGACTGCCACGTGGCCGACCACTGCGTGTTCTCCAACAACACCACCCTGGCCGGCCACGTCTCGGTCGGCAACTGGGTGATCATCAGCGGCTTTGCCGGTGCCCACCAGTTCTGCCGCATCGGCGACCACGCCTTCCTGGGCATGGGTGCGCTGGTCACCGGCGACATCCCGCCGTTCACCATGGTCGGCATTGACGGCCACGGCCGCCCGCGCGGCATCAACAGCGAAGGCCTCAAGCGTCGCGGTTTCGATGCCGAACGGATCAGCGCGATCAAGCGCGCCTACCGCACCATCTATGTCGCCGGCGTGCCTCTGGCCGAGGCCAAGTTGGCCCTGGCCGAGCAGGCGCAGAGCAGCGATGACGTCAAGCAGATGCTGGACTTCATCGAGCACGGCGAGCGCCCGCTGCAGCGATGATGATGGAAGCCGGGATTCGGGAGCCGGGCGTCGCTATCGCCCGTCGTCCGCGCATCGCGCTGGTTGCCGGCGAAGCCTCCGGCGACCTGCTCGGTGCCGGTCTGATCCAGGCCCTGCGCCAGCGTTACCCTGATGCCGAATTTGCCGGCATCGGCGGCGATGCCATGCGCAATGCCGGCTGCGAGACCTGGTTTGATGCCAGCGAGCTGGCATTGATGGGGCTGGCCGAGATCCTGCGCCACCTGCCGCGGTTGCTGAAGCTGCGCAAGGCCTTCCGCCAGCGCGTGCTCGACTGGCAACCGGATGTCTTCATCGGCATCGACGCACCCGATTTCAACCTCGGCGTCGAGAAGTGGCTCAAGCAACGCGGCCTGCGCACCGTGCACTACGTCAGTCCCTCGGTCTGGGCCTGGCGCGAGAAGCGCGCGGAAAAGATCGGTGCCAGCGCCGACATGGTGCTGTGCCTGTTCCCGATGGAGCCGCCCATCTATGCCAGACATGGCATTGATGCACGCTTCGTCGGCCACCCGATGGCCGACGAGATCCCCCTGCACAGCGACCGCGCGCAGGCACGGCAGTCGCTCGGCATCCCCGCCAACGTGCCGCTGCTGGCGGTGTTGCCGGGCAGCCGGCTGGGCGAAGTCAGCCGGCTGGGGCCGCCGTTCTTCGCCGCCGCCTGGCAGCTGTGCGAAGAGCAGCGCGACCTGCACATCGTGGTGCCCGCTGCCAACGCCAAGTGCAAGGCGCTGATCGTCGAGCAGATCCGGGCCGCGGCGCTGCCCAGCGCGCGCCTGCACCTGCTCGATGGCAAGGCCCGCGAGGCGATGACCGCCGCCGATGTGGTGATGCTGGCCTCCGGCACCGCCACCCTGGAAACCATGCTGGTCAAACGGCCGATGGTGGTGGGCTACCGCGTGGCCGAGCTGACCTACCGCATCGTCAGCGCATTGGGCCTGCTCAAGGTGGACCGCTATGCCCTGCCCAATGTATTGGCCGGCAAGGACCTGGCGCCGGAGCTGATGCAGCACGACTGCACCCCGGACAAGCTGGCCGCCGCCGTGCGCAGCTGGTTCGATCACCCGCAACAGGTGCAGGCCCTGCAGGTGGACTACCAGCGCCTGCACCAGCAACTGCGCCAGGACGCATCGGCGCGTGCCGCCGTGGCGGTGGCCAGCCTGCTGCAACCGCCCGTCCAGCCAGGCCAGCCATGACAGCACGTCGTCCCCCTGCAGCGGCAGCGCAAGCCTCGCTGTCGCTGTTTGACGATGCCGCCCTGCTTGCACGGCAGGCACCGCGTCTGGTTGCCGGCGTCGATGAAGCCGGCCGCGGCCCGCTGGCCGGCCCGGTCGCGGTGGCGGCGGTGGTGTTCGACCCGCAGCGCCCGCGCATCAACGGCCTGGATGACTCCAAGGCGCTTACCGCGCTGCGCCGCGAGCAGTTGTATGACCGCATCGTCGAGCGCGCCCTGGCCTATACGATCATCATGGTCGACGTTGGCCAGATCGACAGCCTCAACATCTTCCAGGCCACCATGCAGGGCATGCGGCAGGCGGTGGAAGGCGTGGCCCATGTAGCGCAGTTCGCCCGCATCGATGGCAACAAGATTCCCAAGGGCCTGCCCTGCCCGGCCGAAGCCCTGGTCGGCGGCGATGCCATCGACCGCAGCATCATGGCGGCCTCCATCCTGGCCAAGGTCAGCCGCGACCGCTACATGCTGACACTGCACCAGCAACTTCCTGAATACGGCTTTGACCAGCACAAGGGCTATGGCACGCCCTTCCATCTGGCAGCACTGAAGGCCCATGGCCCCTGCCTTGAACACCGGCGTTCGTTTGCACCCGTGCGGGCGCTGCTGCCGGAAACATAGTCCGCAGCAAGCAGGCGCCGGCATGACCACCCCATACGGCTGCCTCGATGCCCCTCCTGCAGTGGGCTCCCCCTGCTCCCCAGCTGACCCACGCTTGCTCCCCCGTTCCCCCGTCGCTACCCTGCTTCGGCACACTTCTGGCCCGGCATGTCTACTTCTTCCCG
>NZ_DLJW01000038.1:0-30694 GCF_002477705.1 Stenotrophomonas sp. UBA7606
AGCCGGTTCCGTGATAATGACCCTACATCCACGAGCACGGGCACAAGTGGGTTCGGGGCTTACGCCTTAAGCGGCGAGAGCGTAGTTGTCGTCGTTGGCAACTAGAGTTTTGCAGCTGGATTTACGAGGAAAGCTACCCCCTCGGCATGCACCAAGTGACTTCACAACCCCCGTCGAAACCAGTGCACCCCCGGTTGGACTGAGTTGAGAGTGTTCTGTCAGCGCTCCGATGGACCGGTTTGCTGGCAGAACCTCACTGAGCGGTGTTGATGCTATCCGAAACAAGCTGAATCGTCACGCATCGGCTGAATGTCCCGCGCCGGGGTTAACGCGGCACCGACCTTTCTGCGACGTGCCGCTGCCGAGCATTGCAGCCATCTTGGTTATGGAGCGGGTGATGGTCATGCAGCAGCGCAGCCTGCAGATGCTGGCGGGCGGGGTAGGGCGGGCGTTCCGCCAGCGGGCGCTGGCGCCGGCGGCGCTCTACCTGTTGCTGGGTGGTGCGGTGGCGGGTGCGGTCTGGGCCGGACGGATGCATTGGCCATTGCTGGCACCGGGGTTGTTGATGCTTTGCGCAGTGGTGCTGGGTTGGATGCAACAGGTGCGGCGGCGTTGGCTGGGTGTCTATCTGGTTGCGGCTCTGCTGTTGCTGGTGCTGCAGTCGCCCTGGTCGGGGCTGGATCCGGCAGGCGTCGAGCGCGTGGCTCTGGCGGCCATGGCATTGGCCGTGGCGCAATTGTTGGTGCACACCGTGCGGGTGGTGCAGTTGTCCTGGGCATTGCAGGCCCAGGTGGACGCGATGGACGATACGGCTATCCTGGCGTTGTTGCCCGGCGAGGCGGCTGGGGCTGCCCGGCAGTGGCAACAGGGTGATGAGCGCCGGGCGCTGGAGCTGCAGGATGTGGTGACGCTCACCCTGTTGTATGCGGTGTTGAAGTCGCCGCTTGCGCAACGCCTGTGGCTGCGCCGGGTGCTGTTGGGTTAGAGCATCTTGCGCAGGTAGATGCGCTGGTGGCCGGCAGGGAAGTTCTCCAGCCGGCCGAATACTTCGTAGCCGTGGCGAAGGTAGAAGGCCTCGGCCTGCCAATCGAATGTGTCCAGGGTGGCGCCCTGCGCGCCAGCCGCGCGGGCCTGCTGCTCGGCCTGTTTCAGCAAGGCGCTGCCCAGGCCATTGCTACGGCACTCCTCGTCCACCCACAGCACGTGGATCAGCAGCCAGCCGGCACAGAGTTCGCCAAGCAGGCCGCCCTGCAGCCGGCCATGGGCGTCATGACTGGCCAGCTGCAGCGGGGTTTCGTTGAAATCCTCGCCGCTGGCCCTACGGTTGAATGCCTGCAGCCGCGCGCATAGCTGCTGCACGTCGTGTGCGCTGGCAGCTTGCAATAGGCCTGCCGCCATCAGGCGTTGCGGTTGTGGGCGCGCATGGCGCGCTGCTTCTCGCGGGCCCAGTCGCGTTCCTTGGCGGTGTCGCGCTTGTCGTGGTTCTGCTTGCCCTTGGCCAGTGCGATCTCCAGCTTGATCTTGTTCTTGCTCCAGTACATCGCGGTGGGTACCAGGGTGTAGCCGTCACGCTCGACGCGGCCGATCAGCTTGTCGATCTCGCGCCGGTGCAGCAGCAATTTGCGCTGGCGGCGGTCCTCGGGAACGGTGTGGGTGGAGGCCTGGATCAACGGGGTGATCTGGGCGCCAATCAGGAAGATCTCGCCGTCCTTCACATAGGCGTAGGCATCGGTCATGTTGCCGCGGCCGGCCCGGATGGCCTTGATCTCCCAGCCCTGCAGCACCAGGCCCGCCTCGTAGCGCTCTTCCAGGTGGTATTCGTGACGGGCACGCTTGTTCAACGCGATGGTTTTGTCGGCCGTCGCGTTCTTTGCTTTATCCTTGCGGGAGTTCTTGCTCATTTACGTATTGTCTCCGATCCGGAGGCATTCCGGACAATCTTCGTAATCCCCATGACTACCATCCGCCGCAGCGCACTGGTTGAACACTCCGCCGAGCGCATGTTCGACCTGGTCAATGATGTTTCTGCCTACCCGCGCCGTTTCCGATGGTGCGACAAGGCCGAGATCCTGGAGCAGGGGGAGCAGCGGCTTGTGGCCCGGCTGGACCTGGGCCTGGGCTCGTTCCGTACCTGGTTCATGACCGAAAACACCTTGCAGCGCCCCACCAGCATCGATATGCAGTTGCGCGACGGGCCGTTCAAGCGCCTGCACGGGCGCTGGCAGTTCCATGTGTTGGCCGAGGACGCCTGCAAGGTCAGCCTGGAGCTGGAGTTCGAGCCGACCTCGCGTCTGCTGGGGCCGGCACTGGCACTGGGCTTCCAGGGGCTGGCCGACCGCATGGTCAATGATTTCGTGCGCGTTGCCGATCAGGAGGGCTGAGGGCATGCGCGTGGCGGTGGTACTGGCTTGGCCGGACAGCTACCTGCAGCGTGAGCTGGTGTTGCCCGAGGGCTGCACGGTGGCCGACGCGATCGAGGCGGCGGCCCTGCCGGGCGCCGAATTGGCCGCCGCAGTCGCAGTGCATGGGTTGCTGGCGCGCCAGCAACAGGTGCTGCTGGATGGCGACAGGGTGGAACTGCTGCGGCCGTTGCTGGCCGACCCCAAAGAAAATCGCCGCCGGCGGGCGCGCGGCGGCGATTGACCTTACCGGTGGGGGCGCCGATCAGCGGCCCTTCTTCTTGTCCTTGGCCAGGTTGCGGCCGAACTGACGCACGCTGTTGCGCGCCAGGTCCGCGTCCTGGGTGGGGAAGTAGTCGCCTTCCCAGCGGGTGACCTGGTCGTTCTCGAAGAACACGGTGAAGTTCTTCACCTCGGTCTTGCCCAGGCGGTTCACGCGCTGGCTGGAGGTGTAGTCCCAACGCTGTGCATGGAACGGGTCGGGGATGGACGGGGTGCCCAGCAACGCGTTGACCTGCTGCTTGCTCTGGCCAACCTGCAGCTGCGACACGGATTGTTCGCGGATGAGGTTGCCCTGGTAGATGGGCTGCTTGTAAATGATGCCGCAGCCAGTGGTGGACAGGGCGACAACGGCGATCAGCAGGAGGTTGCGCATTGGGTAGGACGGTTGGGGATATCAGGGCGATGATACACTCCCCGGCACCCAGCGCGATCTGACCGGAGGCAACTGGCGTAAACCGCCAATGAACACGATGGCCATGGAATCCCACGACCTGCGCAAAGTCGGCCTGAAGGTGACGCATCCCCGTATGCGCATCCTGGCCCTGCTCGAGCAGAATACCCCCCACCACCACCTCACCGCCGAGGATATCTACCGTCAGTTGCTTGATTGCGGTGACGAGATCGGGCTGGCCACGGTTTACCGTGTGCTGACCCAGTTCGAGGCGGCCGGGCTGGTACTCAAGCACAACTTTGAAGGCGGCCAGGCGGTTTACGAGCTGGACCGCGGTGCCCACCATGACCATATGGTGGACATGGACACCGGCAAGATCATCGAGTTCGAGAGCCATGAGATCGAGCAGCTGCAGCGCAAGATCGCAGAAGAGCATGGTTACGAACTGGAAGAGCACTCGCTGGTGCTGTACGTGCGCAAAAAGCGGCGTTGAGCCGGCAAGGGTGGTCTGCGGGCCGCCCGTTTGAACCATAAACACCGGCCATTGGCCGGTGTTTTTGTTTGCGTTGCCGTGTAGTGCCGAGCCATGCTCGGCAGGGGCTTTACCAGCGTTGTATCCGTTGTTCCATAAGGCGGTCTGCAGAAGCCCGAAGGCCAAAAGCTACCCTGGCCCCAACCCCCTCTGTAGTGCCGAGCCATGCTCGGCAGGGGCTTTGCCAGCGTTGTTTCCGTTGTTCCATAGGATGGTCTGCAGAAGTCCGAAGGCTAAAAGCTGCCTAGCCCCAACCCCCCCCTGTAGTGCCGAGTCATGCTCGGCAGGGGCTTTGTCAGCGGTTCCGTGAGGCAGGCTGCAAAGGCCCCAAGGCCCCAAAAGCCCAAAAGCCCAAAGCTGCCCTCACCCCAACCCCCGCTCCGCGCCCCAGCCCTTGCGCTGGCGCAAGGGCGTTCGATGAGCAGCGAACCAATGGTTCGCAAGCTGCTCCTCTCACCCCGCTTGCGGGAGAGGGGCTAGTGCCAAGCCCAAGCCTCAAGCCCAAGCCCAAACCCAAGCCTCAAGCCCAAGCCTCAAGCCCAAGCCCAAGCCCAAGCCCAAGCCTCAAGCCTCCGCCAGCAATTTGCGCGCCGCAGCGCGGGCTTCCTTGCTGACTTCGGCGCCGCCCAGCATGCGCGCAAGCTCTTCCTCGCGGCCCTTGCCGTCCAGCAGTTCCACCGCGCTCTGGGTCATCCCTTCCACCGGCGCTTTGCTGACCCGGTAATGGGCGTGGCCCTTGGAGGCGACCTGCGGCAGATGGGTCACGCACAGTACCTGTCGCCGCTCGCCCAAGGCGCGCAGCTTCTTGCCGACAATGTCGGCGATCGCGCCGCCAATGCCCGAATCCACCTCGTCGAAAACCATGGTCGGCACGGCATCCAGGCCCAGCGCGGCCACTTCGATCGCCAGCGAAATACGCGACAACTCGCCGCCGGAGGCGACCTTGCGCAGGGCGCGGGCCGGCTGGCCGGCATTGGCCGCCACCAGGAACTCCACCCGCTCGGCACCGTTCGGGTCCGGCCGCAGCTGGGCCTGGGGTTCCAGCTCGATCCGGAATTGCCCCCCGCCCATGCCGAGCTCGCCGATCAAGGCAGTGGTTGTGTCGGAAAGCGCGGCCGCGGCGGTCTGCCGGCTGCTGGACAGGCTTGCCGCCACGTCCTGCCAGCGGGCGGCAGCCTTGTCGATCTCGCCGGCCAGCTTGGCCAGGCGCTCGTCGGCACCACGCAGTTGTTCCAGCTCGCCTTCCAGGCGGTCGCGGGTGGCGGCAAGTTCTTCCATCGGCACGCGGTGCTTGCGCGCCATGTCGTGCAGGCGGCTGAGCCGGCGTTCGATGTCTTCGAAGGCTTCCGGGTCGCTGTCCAGGTCGTCCTGCACTCGGTCCAGCTGGGCGAGGGTTTCATGCAACTGGATGCCGGCGGCATCGAGCATGGCATCCACGTCACCGAGACGGGCGTCGTGCTGGCTGACCCTGCCCAGCTCGTGCCGCACCTGCTGCAGCAGGGAGAGCAGGGACGGCCCGTCTTCGTCGCCATTAAGCAGGCCGCCGGCGCGCTGGCAGGCTTCGATCAGGGCGGTTGAGTGGGCCTGGCGGCGGTGGCTGGCGCCCAGTGCAGCAATCGCCGCGGGCTCCAGTTCCTCGCGCTGCAGCTCGCCGAGCTGGTGTTCCAGAAACCCGATCCGGTCGGAAACATCGCCTTGCTGGGACAGGGCATCGCGTTCGTCCAGCAGGGCCTGCCACTGGCTGGTGGCGCTGCGCACGGCACTGCGTTCGGCGTCGTTGCGGGCGAATGCATCCAGCAGGGCCAACTGGCTGGGGCGCGAGAGCAGGGCCTGCTGGTCGTGCTGGCCGTGGATCTCGACCAGGAAACCGGCCAGCTCGGACAGCTGCGACACCGGTACCGGGCGGCCATTGATGAAGGCACGCGAGCCGCCGTCGGCGCGGATCACCCGGCGCAGCTGGCATTGCTCGTCGTCATCGAGCTCGTTGTCGCGCAGCCAGCCGCGTGCCGGGGCGTCATCGGCCAGGCTGAACTCGGCGGACAGCTCGGCGCGGCTGGCGCCGTGGCGGACCACGCCGGAGTCGGCGCGCAGCCCGGACAGGAACCCTAAAGCGTCCACCATCAATGACTTGCCGGCGCCGGTTTCACCGGAGACGACAGTCATGCCTGGCCCGAACTCGAGCTCGGTGGCGCGGACAACGGCAAAATCCTTGATCGAAAGATGTCTGAGCATGGCTGGCAGGTCTTGGGGCCGCGCAAAACTAGCATGCGTGCCGGGCAGGTCAATGTAGGGCAGGCGGTGTCGGGCCCAGATTAGGAACAAAGCGTCTCATGGCGTGAGCCAGAGCCTTGAAACTTCCGGTACAGCCCACATACGGGGCGAGGTAGGCGGCAGAAGATCCGCCAGGGAACCGGAAATGAACCAAGAACACACTGAATTCGACCCCGAGAACAGCGCTGCTGGCGGCGAAGACGCCCAGCACGACCAGATCGAAGCGCTGCGCGCCGAGCTGGAGCAGGTCAAGGCCGAATCGCTGCGCGAGCGTGCCGACCTGGAAAACCAGCGCAAGCGCGTGGCCCGTGACATCGAACAGGCCCGCAAGTTCGCCAACGAGAAGCTGTTGGGCGAGCTGCTGCCGGTGTTCGACAGTCTGGACGCCGGCCTGGCCGCGGCAGGCAACGAGCCCAACGCATTGCGCGAGGGTCTGGAACTGACCTACAAGCAGCTGCTGAAGGTGGCTGCCGACAATGGCCTGGTCCTGCTGGACCCGGCCGGCCAGGCCTTCAACCCGGAGCACCACCAGGCCATCAGCCAGGTCGACCCGCCGGCAGGCGTGGCGCCGGGCGCAGTGGTCACCGTGTTCCAGAAGGGCTACCTGCTCAACGAGCGCCTGCTGCGGCCGGCGCTGGTGGTGGTGGCCCGGGCCGATTGACCGGCCCGCTGGCTGGCCGCTGCCTAAACAGGCGCGGCTGCCGGCAAACAGCGTTCCGGGGATGACTTGAATGTCATCAGGTCGTCCCCCACATCCCATTCATCCCCGGCGGCTGCCGGCAAACGAATCCTCAGGAGTCCCCCATGGGCAAGATCATTGGTATCGACCTCGGCACCACCAACTCGTGCGTGGCGATCATGGACGGCGGCAAGGCCCGCGTCATTGAAAACTCGGAAGGCGACCGTACCACGCCCTCCATCGTCGCCTACACCAAGGATGGCGAAGTACTGGTGGGTGCCTCGGCCAAGCGTCAGGCCGTCACCAACCCGAAGAACACCTTCTATGCGGTGAAGCGCCTGATCGGCCGCAAGTTCACCGACGCCGAAGTGCAGAAGGACATCGCCCACGTGCCGTACGGCATCCTGGCGCATGACAACGGCGACGCATGGGTACAGACCAGCGATGCCAAGAAGATGGCGCCGCAGGAAATCTCTGCCCGCGTGCTGGAGAAGATGAAGAAGACCGCCGAAGACTTCCTTGGCGAGAAGGTCACCGAAGCGGTCATCACCGTGCCGGCCTACTTCAACGACAGCCAGCGCCAGGCGACCAAGGACGCAGGCCGCATCGCCGGCCTGGACGTCAAGCGCATCATCAACGAGCCGACCGCCGCTGCCCTGGCCTATGGCCTGGACAAGGGTGACAACAAGGACCGCAAGATCGTTGTCTACGATCTGGGCGGCGGCACCTTCGACGTGTCGATCATCGAGATCGCCAACGTCGACGGCGAGAAGCAGTTCGAAGTGCTGGCCACCAACGGTGACACCTTCCTGGGCGGCGAAGACTTCGACAACCGCGTCATCGAGTACCTGGTTGAAGAGTTCCAGAAGGACCAGGGCATCGACCTGCGCAAGGATCCGTTGGCCCTGCAGCGCCTGAAGGACGCCGCCGAACGCGCCAAGATCGAGCTGTCCAGCGCGCAGCAGACCGACGTCAACCTGCCGTACGTCACCGCCGACGCCTCCGGTCCGAAGCACCTGAACATCAAGCTGACCCGCGCCAAGCTGGAAGCCCTGGTCGAGGACCTGATCAAGAAGTCGATCGAGCCGTGCCGTGTTGCCCTGCGTGACGCCGGCCTGACTTCGAACGACATCAATGAAGTGATCCTGGTCGGTGGCCAGACCCGCATGCCGAAGGTGCAGCAGGCGGTGACCGATTTCTTCAACAAGGAACCGCGCAAGGACGTCAACCCGGACGAGGCCGTGGCACTGGGTGCCGCGATCCAGGGCGGCGTGCTGGGCGGCGACGTCAAGGACGTGCTGCTGCTGGACGTGACCCCGCTGTCGCTGGGTATCGAGACCATGGGCGGTGTGTTCACCAAGATCATCGAGAAGAACACCACCATCCCGACCAAGGCCTCGCAGACCTTCTCGACCGCCGAGGACAACCAGTCGGCCGTGACCGTGCACGTGCTGCAGGGTGAGCGCGAGCAGGCCCGTTACAACAAGTCGCTGGCCAAGTTCGACCTGTCCGGCATCGAGCCGGCGCCGCGTGGCATGCCGCAGGTGGAAGTGTCCTTCGACATCGACGCCAACGGCATCCTGCACGTGTCGGCCAAGGACAAGAAGACCAACAAGGAACAGAAGGTCGAGATCAAGGCCGGTTCGGGTCTGTCCGAGGACGAGATCGCACGCATGGTCGCCGACGCGGAAGCCAACCGCGAAGAGGACAAGAAGTTCCAGGAACTGGTCCAGGCCCGCAACCAGGCCGACGGCCTGATCCACGCCACCCGCAGCGCCATCACCGAGCATGGCAGCAAGGTTGGCGGCGACGTCATCGGCAAGGTCGAGGCTGCATTGTCCGATCTGGAAACCGCGATGAAGGGCGACGACAAGGCACAGATCGAAGCCAAGTCGAAGTCGCTGGAAGAAGCCGGTCAGGCGCTGTTTGCCGCTGCTTCGGCCGGTGACCAGGCTGGCCCGGCAGCAGGCGGCGACGCCGGTGGCCCGTCCAACGACGACGTGGTGGACGCCGAGTTCACCGAAGTCAAGGACGACAAGAAGTCCTGATGGTCCATGACCTCTCTCCCGCCGGGAGAGAGGTTGGGGTGAGGGTCCGGGTTGCCTGACGGCCCCGGACCTTTGTGTTGTTTACAAACGGACACCCTGGCCCTCCCCTGGAGGGGGAGGGAGAGAAGAGCATGAGCAAGCGCGATTATTACGAAGTACTGGGCGTAGCCCGCACCGCTACCGATGACGAGCTGAAGAAGGCCTATCGCCGTTGCGCGATGAAGCACCATCCGGACCGCAACCCGGGCGATGCCGCCGCTGAAGCTGCCTTCAAGGAGTGCAAGGAGGCCTACGAAACCCTGTCCGACGGCAACAAGCGGCGCATGTATGACGCCCACGGCCACGCCGCGTTCGAGCACGGCATGGGCGGTGGCGGTGCCGGTGGTCCGGACATGAACGATATTTTCGGCGACATCTTCGGCAATATCTTTGGCGGAGGTGGCGGCGGTCCGCGCCAGCCGCGTCGCGGCGCCGACATTGGCTACGTGATGGAGCTGGACCTGGAAGAAGCGGTGGCTGGCGTCGAGCGCCGCATCGAGATCCCGACCCTCGCCGAGTGCGGCGATTGCGACGGCACTGGCTCGGAAGACCGCAAGGTCGAGACCTGCAACGTCTGTGGCGGTCGCGGCCAGGTGCGCGTGCAGCGTGGCATCTTCGCCATGCAGCAGGCTTGCCACAACTGTGACGGCCGCGGCCAGATCATCAGCAAGCCCTGCAAGACCTGCCACGGCAATGGCCGTGTCGAGGAAGACAAGGTGTTGTCGGTCAAGGTGCCCGCAGGCGTGGATACCGGCGACCGCATCCGCCTGCAGGGCGAGGGCGAAGCCGGCCCGGCCGGTGCGCCGGCAGGCGATCTGTATGTGGAAGTGCGTGTGCGCGAGCATGCGATCTTCACCCGTGACGGTGACGACCTGCACTGCGAAGTGCCGGTGCGCATCTCGCAGGCTGCTTTGGGCGACGCGATCCGCGTGGCCACGCTTGGCGGTGAAGCGGAAATCCGCATCCCGGCCGAGACCCAGACCGGCAAGCTGTTCCGCCTGCGCGGCAAGGGCGTCAAGTCGGTGCGCAGCCGCACCGAAGGCGATCTGTATTGCCGCGTCGTGGTGGAAACCCCGGTCAACCTGACCGCCGAGCAGCGCAAGCTGCTGGAGCAGTTCGAAGCCACCTTCGTCGGCGAGGAAGCGCGCAAGCACTCACCGAAGTCGGCGACCTTCATCGACGGCGTGAAGGGCTTCTGGGAACGCATGAAGTCCTGATGCGTCACCTGTAGTGCCGAGCCATGCTCGGCATCAGCTCCACTTGTAGTGCCGAGCCATGCTCGGCAGCGGCGTTCCCGGTAATGCCCCTGCCGAGCATGGCTCGGCACTACCTCGTTATGCCATCTGCTATTGGTTGCGCGCGCAAGCGTATCCGCTCGGGCCTTGCGCTGCGGTCGTAGAATAGGGCGATGAACGAAGTCGACCACAGCCATCTCGTGCACGGTCGTCGGCAACGCCCGGATGGGCCGTCGCCGGTGGACGTGATTTCCGTGCAATCCCAACTGGTCTACGGCCACGCGGGCAACAGCGCCGCCGTGCCGCCGTTGCGCGCCTTGGGGTTGCGCGTTGCCGAAATTCCCACCACTTTGCTGAGCAATGCGCCGTTCTACAGCACCTTGCGCGGCCGCGTGCTGCCAGCGGACTGGTTTGCCGAGCTGCTGCAGGGTGCAACCGAGCGCGGCTTGCCGCAGCGTGCCGGCGCACTGGTGTCCGGTTACTTCGGCAGCGTCGCCAACGGCGCCGCCTTTGCCGATTGGCTGGATGAAGTACTGCCACAGGCACCGCAGCTGCGCTATTGCCTGGATCCGGTGATCGGCGATACCCACACCGGCCCCTATGTCGAACCCGGGCTGGAAACCATCTTCAGCGAACGCCTGCTGCCGCATGCCTGGCTGGTCACGCCCAATGCCTTCGAGCTGGGTCGCCTGACCGGCATGCCGGCGCTGGAACAGGACGATGCCATCGCCGCCTCGCGCAAACTGCTCGAGCGCGGGCCGGAATGGGTGATCGCACATTCGGTCTCCGGTGACCCCGGCGAGCTGGTCACGCTGGCGATCGGCCGCGAACAGATATGGCGCTGGACTTCGCCGCACCTGCCGGTGGACGTGGCCGGTACCGGTGATGTGCTGATGTCGCTGCTGGTCGCGTTCCTGCTCAAGGGCCACAGTTTCGAGGACAGCGTGGGGCGCGCCATTGCCGGCGTGCATGCGGCGCTGGAAGCGACCCTGGTCACCGGCGTGGAAGAGTTCGACGTATTGGCCGCCGCACCTGCGGCGCTGGGTACGCCTTACCGTTTCCGCGCCGAGCGTCTGGCATGAGTGTGGCGCCGGTCATCGGCATCGTCGGCAGCGGCGGTGCCTATGGGCGCTGGTTGCGTGGCTTCTTCGAGACCCGCATGGGCCTGCAGGTCATCGGCCATGACCCTGTGGACGCCGCGTCGCAGACGCCGGAACAGCTTCTGGAACAGGCTGATGTGCTGTTGTTCTCCGCCCCCATCCGGCATACCCCGGCGCTGATTCGCGAGTACGTGCGGCAATCGGCGGGGCGCGAGCGTGGCCGCCTGTGGCTGGACGTCACCTCGATCAAGGCCGGGCCGGTGGCCGCGATGCTGGAATCGCAGGCCAGTGTTGCCGGCCTGCACCCGATGACCGCACCGCCCAAGGCACCGACCTTGAAGGGCAGGGTGATGGTGGTCTGCGAGGCGCGCCTGGATGCGCGCTGGCAGGCCTGGCTTGATGAACTGTGCACCGCCCTGCAGGCCGAATGCGTGCGCGGCAGTGCCGAACACCACGATCGGGTGATGGCGCTGGTGCAGGCCATGGTGCATGCCACCCATCTGGCCCAGGCCGGAGTGTTGCGTGAGTACGCGCCGATGCTGGGCTCGCTGGCCGAACTGATGCCGTATCGCTCAGCGGCGTTCGAGCTGGATGCGGCGGTGATCGCGCGCATCCTGTCCTTGAACCCGGTCATCTACGAGGACATCCAGTTCGGCAACCCGCATGCCGGTGAAGTGCTGGACCACCTGCTGCTGCAGTTGCAGAACCTGCGCGGCTTGGTGGCGCAGGGCGATGATGTGGCCCGAGCCCGTTTCCGCAGCCAGTTCCTGGCCGACAACAAGGCGGCCGTGGACGCGCAGACCTTGCGTGATGGCAACTACAGCTTCGAGCGTGTGGGTTACCTGCTGGCGGACCTGACCGACACAAGCGCGATGAGCGTGCATCTGCCCGAGGACCGGGCCGGCTCGTTGCGTGAGCTGCTGCATGTATTCGAACACCACGGCATCAGCCTGGCGTCGATCCATTCCTCGCGCACACCGTCCGGTGAAGTGCACTTCCGCATGGGCTTCGTGCAGGCCTATGCCGCCGAGGTGCTGGAAGCGGCTGCGGAGCAGATCAACCGCAGCGGGATCGGCCGCGTACTTGATCGCTAGAACCTGAAACAGCGTTGCGGCCGTTTTGTGCGGCCGTGTCAGCCGGCGGCTGCCAGTTACTCCCTCTGCTCTGCAGAGGGCTGCGGCAGGCCCTGATCTCAACCTCAGGTGCGTCTCACGGGCTGCGACTTAATCCACAGAGAGGTGTGTGCAATTTTGTGGATAATCGCTTGCAGCCCTTGGGGTGCAAGGCTGTCAAGATGGTTGATGAAATATTGGCCAGTTGCGGGCCATATCGGCAAAGCCTATTCAGCAAGGCTGATTGTGACCGCCTTCGCAGCTTGCAAGGCGCGCCGATCACGGGGCCGGCGCGCGTTGCCAACAGCGATCAGGCGCGGTACGGCTGGTTCATCGACAGGCTGATTTCGCCGTCGGCACTGAACAATTCGCTGCCGCGGCGTAGCAGTGGCCGGCCGTCGGCCAGCTCATAGCGCGGCGGCCGAGGGCTGCTGGCCTGCATGCTGGCGGGCTCGTCGACGAACTCGATGACGATGCAGCTTTCGCCATCGCGGGTGGTTGCAGGGAACTGGCGGAACGCCATGGTTTGCCTCCAGACGGGACACGTGGCCGTGCTGCCACGCCCCGAGCTTGCCGCCGCGCTCGTTAGGCCTGCGTTACCGCGGTGTTTTCAATCTATGAACTGCAACCGCGCCAGCTCGGCATACAGGCCGTCCTGCGCCAACAGTTCGGCATGCGTGCCCTGCGCGACGATGCGGCCATGGTCCATCACCACGATGCGGTCGGCCTTGAGCACGGTGGCCAGGCGGTGTGCGATCACCAGCGTGGTGCGGCCTGCCATCAGTCGCTCAAGTGCCTGCTGCACGGCGCGCTCGCTCTGCGCGTCCAAGGCGCTGGTGGCCTCGTCCAGCAGCAGCACCGGCGCATCCTTGAGCAGGGCGCGGGCAATGGCCACGCGCTGTTGCTGGCCGCCGGACAGGCGTGCGCCGCGCTCCCCAAGATCACTGGCATAACCTTCCGGCAACTGCAGCAGGAAGTCGTCGGCTTCGGCCGAGCGGGCCGCGGCACGCACTTCCTCGTCGCTGGCTTCCAGCCGCCCATAGCGGATGTTGTCGGCGGCGCTGGCGGCAAACAATGCCGGCTGCTGCGGTACCAGGGCGATGTGCTGGCGCAGCTGTGCCGGGTCAAGCTCGCGCAGATCGATGCCGTCCAGGCACAGCTGGCCGCCGTCCGGGTCGTGGAAGCGCAGCAGCAGCGACAGCACCGTGCTCTTGCCGGCGCCGGAGGGGCCGACCAGGGCGACGGTCTCGCCCGGGGCCACGGTCAGGCTGAAGTCGTCCAGCGCGGGTTGGTCGGGGCGTTGCGGATAGTGGAAGCTGACATGCTCGAAGCGGATCTCGCCGCGCAAGGGCGCAGGCAGCGCGCGCGGATGCGCCGGTGCGGTGATGCGGGCCTGCTCGGTCAGCAGCTCGCCGATCCGGCCCATGCCACCGGAGGCACGCTGCAGTTCGTTCCATACCTCAGCCAGGGCGCCAACCGAGCCGCCACCGATCAGCGCGTACAACAGGAATTGGCCCAGGGTGCCGGCACTCATGCGGCCAGCCACCACGTCGTGTGCCCCCGACCACAGCACCGCGACAATCGCGCCGAACACCAGCACCATGGCGATGGCGGTGACGAAGGACTGCGTGCGGATGCGGCGTTTGGCGGTATCCACCGATACCTTCAATGCACTTTCAAAGCGGCCGCGCTCGTAGGGTTCGCGTGCATGTGCCTGCACCGTGCGCACCGCGCCCAGGGTCTCCGCGGCCAGCGCGTTGGCATCGGCAACCCGGTCCTGGCTGGCGCGCGAGATCTTCTGCAGTTGGCGCGCGCCCAGCACGATCGGCAACACCGCCAGCGGGATGCCGATCAGCGAATACACCGCCAACCGCGGGCTGGTGACGAACAGCATCACCATCGAGCCGATCACGGTAACGCTGCTGCGCAGTGCCACGGACATGGTCGAGCCGATCACGCTGCGCAGCAGCTCGCTGTCGGCACTCAAGCGCGAGACCAGCTCGCCGCTGCGGGTGCGGTCATGGAAGCCGGCGTCCAGCCCGATCAGGTGGGCATAGAGTTTGCCGCGCAGATCGGCCACGACTTTCTCGCCGAGCAGCGACACGAAGAAGAAACGTGCTGCGGTGGCCAGCGCCAGCACCACCGCAACGATGAACAGCAGCATGAAGGCGCGGTTGATCTGGCCACCACCGGAAAAGCCGTGGTCGATCATCTGCTTGACCGCCATTGGCAGGCTCAGTGTTGCCGTGGACGAGACCGCCAATGCCACCAGCCAGGCACTGAACAGGCCGGCATGGCGGCGCACGAACGGCCACAGGGTCTTCAGGCTGCCCAGTTTCTGCAGCCGGCGCGGCGCGGTGGTGGGGGATGTGTCAGTCATGGTTGACGGGTTCGCTCAGACGGAGACGGTCGCGGGTGGCGTCGCGCAGGCGCAGGGCCAGCGCATCGATCTGGTCTGCCGGCAGCCGCACGTGCAGGCGCAGGCCTTCGGGCAGGAAGTGTTCTTCGAGCTTCTCGGCGCCGACATTGCCCAGCAGCGTGTGGACGATGCCCATGTCCTCGAAGCCGCATTGCAGGATGCGCTCGGTCATCGGTACCAGCGGGCTGCGCTCGGCCACCCGCAGGCACTCGGCAGCCGTGCCGCCGTAGGCGCGGACCAGGCCGCCGGCGCCCAGCTTGATGCCGCCATACCAGCGGGTGACCACCACCGCGATGCGGTCATAACCCTGGCCGTCGATGGCGGCCAGGATCGGGCGCCCAGCGGTTCCGGCCGGCTCGCCATCGTCGCTGGAGCGGTAGTCGTTGCCATGCCGGTAGGCCCAGCAGTTGTGGGTGGCATCGGCCACCGACACCGATTGGATGAAGGCCATGGCCTGCGCCGCATCGGTGACCGGCGCGGCGCGGGCCAGGAACCGGCTGTGTTTTATCTCCAGCTCGTGGCTGGCGGGGGCGGCAAGTGTGTCGAGCATCGCGGCCATTCTAGTGGAGAAGGGCTTGCGGGGCCCCGGGCTCAGTCTTTGAGCAGGGGTTGCAGGTCCTTCGGCACCCGGGCCTCGGGGTAGTCATGGGCAAAGCGGCGCAGGCTGGCACGTGCGCCGTCCAGGTCGCCCGCGTCCAGACGCTCGCGGATGCGCTTGAGCCAATGGCGGCGCGACAAGCGGGTGTCGGCCTCGACGTCGACCACGGGTGCGGCCGTGGCGGTGGTCATGTCGGCCGGGGGTGCCGGTGCGGCGGCCACGGCAGCGCGCTCGCGGCGGGCAGCAGCAGCCTTCGCGGTAGCCTTCTCGCCGGCATGCGGAATGGTGCGCGGCCCCTCGAACGGGGGACGGGGTGCACGCAGTGCCAGGGGCGCGTCGTTGCTGGCACCGCTGTTCGCCAGTGCAGATGCGGGCTCGGCCTGTATCGCTACGGGAGCCGGAGGGGGCGGCGGTGCTGCTGCCGGGGCGGCATAAGCATCGGCCATCGGCGCATCGGTGGGAGGGCTGGCCGGGGCGGGCATGGGTTCGGCTTTCGCCGCGGCATCGCTGGCGCTGGCCTGTTTGCGGGCCTCGGCCGCCGGTGCCGGTTGTGCAGGTGCCTCCACCACGGCGGCAGGTGGCGGCACGGTTTCCACTTCGGCGCCACCGCTTGCGTCGGCAGCGGCAGCGGCGGGCGTGTCAGTGGCCTGCACGGCGCTGTCGCCATGCTGCGGGATCGTCGGTGCCGTGGGTTGCAGCTGCCATGCCAGTCCCACAACGAGTACGAGGGACGCCGCCACGGCCAACGAGGAAGTCAGCCGACGGCGTCGGCGCCAGCCGTGACGTTGCGCGGTCGGCACCGTTGAACTGGCCAGGGTGGTAGCCGGAGCGGGCGTGGCGGACGACAGGGGCGCACGGGCGCGTGCAAGGATGTCGGCATCGACCTGCGCGCTGGGGCTCTGGGCACGCGCGCCGGGGCGACCCAGCAGGCGCGCCAGGTCCCGTTCTTCGGGGGTCAGGTGGTCAGAGGTGTTCATTCGCTCAACCTCACGCGCAGCTTGTCCATCGCATAGCGCAGACGCGATTTGACGGTTTCCCGGCCAACGCCGGTGATCTGCCCGATTTCCTCCAGGCTGAGTTCCTGCTCCAGCCGCAGGATCACGACTTCCTGTTGTTCGGCTGGCAACTCCGCAAGTGCCTGGCGCAGTTGCAGGCGCTGCGCCTGCTCATCGGCCAGCAACTCCGGGGTGCAGCCGTCGGCCAGCCGCGCGGTGCGCTCGTCGGCATCGTCGGGGGCGCTGGGACGGTGGCGCGCAGCACGCCAATGGTCATTGAGGCGGTTGTGGGCGATGCGGAACAACCAGGTGGCGAAGGCCGCGTCCGGCTTCCAGCCCTGCCGGGCATTGATCATCTTCTGCCAGACATCCTGGAACAGCTCCTCGGCCAGCGAGCGGTCGCGCAACTGCCCCAGCAGGTAGTGGAACAGGCGCGCGCGATGGCGGCCATACAACTCGGTGAACGCATCGCTGTCGCCGCCGGCATAGGCAAGCATCAGAGCTTCGTCGGTGGGGGATTGCACGGCGGTGTCCACGGGGCGAAGCCTACGTGTTGGCGCCTTTTCTGCCTAGCTGCGATAGCGGATTGCGGCATTCATGTTCACAAATGTGAAGTGATATTTTTCTTTCATCCGTGGCCGTGGCGGGGCGTCGGGGACGGTATGCTTCGCTGCAGGGGGGAGTTCCGGTACGCCGGAACCCAGAAGAGAACGGATACATGTCGTACAGCGAGATCGCAGCACGTACAGGACCACCGCCACGTGCTGACACAACATCGCCCATTGCCAAGGTGGTCGCCAGTCTGCATGGGCTGTTACCCGGTGGTGCCCGCATCGCGCTTGCCTGGCGCGATGCGCACGTAGGCGAAGCCAATTGCAGCTACCCGCCTGGGGCGGAGGCGTTGTGCCGTGAGGCATTCGGCGTGTTGTGCGCGGGTGCGGACACGCCCGGTGGGCAATCCCTCTATTGGGAGGATGACGGCACCTGCCTGGCGCTGGTGGTGGCTGATACCGATGGCATGGGCCCGGCCAGCCTGCAAGCGTGGCAGGGTACCGCACGGGTGTTGCTGGGCTGTGTTTTCCAGTCGCAGCGGCAGCGCCTGCAGATCGATGAGCTGCAGCAATCCAAACAGCTGCAGAGGGCCCTGTACGAAATCGCCGACCTGGCCGGGGCGGACCTGGCGATGCCGGAGATGCTGCGTTATTTCCATCGCATCCTGTGCTCGCTGATGTATGCCGAGAACTGCTACATCGTCGAATGCGACGAGCAGCAGAGCAGCCTGAAGTTCCTCTATTACGTGGATGAGCAGGACGACTTCCAGCCCGAGCCGGAGCGCAGCTACCGGCACGACGAGATGCCCTCCAGCCTGACCTTCGCGGTGCTGCGGCACGGGCGGGTGATGAGCGGGCCCTCGCGTGAATTGCTGAAGTTCCTTGATTACCAGGCCTCCACCCAGGAGGGCGCGGAAAGCAACGATTGGCTGGGCGTGCCGATGTGGCGGGACAACCGGGTGTGCGGCGCCATCGTGGTGCAGAGCTACGAAGCCGATGCCTGCTACGGCGAAGAAGAACGGGCGCTGCTCAACTTCGTGGCCAAGCACATCCTGACCGCGATGGACCGGCACCAGGCGCATGCGCAGCTGGAGCAGCGCGTGTGCGAGCGCACACGCGACCTGGAGCGCATCAACGGCCACCTGCAGGAAGAGATCATCGTGCGGCGTCGCGCGGAGATGCTGCAGGCCGCATTGTTCAACATCTCCGAACTGGCGATGGTGGGCCACGGTCGTGCCGAGTTCTACCATCAGCTGCACGGCATCATCGGTGGCTTGCTGGACGCCAGTAACTTCTACGTGGCAATGCTTACCGAGGCCGGTGAAGGCATCGAGTTCGTCTACTCGGTGGACCGCTACAACCGCGAACGCGCGCCGCGCCCGTTCAGCGACGGGCTTACCGAATACACCGTGAGCCGACGCGAGCCGGTGCTGGCGATGCGTGAGGATATCGACGTGCTGATTGCCGCCGGCAAGGTGCGCGAGTTCGGTGCCAAATCGCATTGCTGGCTGGGCGTGCCCTTGTTCAGCGATGACGAGGTGGTCGGCGTTATTGCCGTTCAGAGCTACAGCCCGGAAGTGGTGTTCAGCGCCGATGACCGGCGCCTGATGGTGTTCGTGGCCCGCGCCCTGGGCAACAGCCTGGCGCGTCAGCGCGACCAGCAGCGCCTGCTGCAGGCACATGCCGATCTGGAGCGACGGGTGGTCGAACGCACCCGCGAGCTGGGCGAGGTCAACCAGAAACTGCTGGCGCAGATCGGCGAGCGCATGCGCGCCGAGCAGCGGCTGACCCATCTGGCCATGCATGATGTATTGACCGGGCTGCCCAACCGCCTGCACCTGCAGGACCGACTGGAGCGTGCGATCGAGAATGCGGAGCTGGGTGTGTGTCCGCACTTCGCCCTGCTGTTCCTGGACCTGGATCGCTTCAAGTGGGTCAACGACAGTATTGGCCACGCCGCCGGCGACCAGATGCTGGTGGAGGTGGCTCGCCGTCTGGTCCGTATGGTCCGCGGCGACGACGTCGTTGCCCGTCTTGGTGGTGATGAGTTCGCATTGCTGGTGAACTGCGAGCGCGGCGCGGACGCGGCAATGGAGCTGGGGCGGCGCCTGTTGAAGGCGCTGGAGGCGCCGATGTGGGTGGATGGTCGCGAGCTGTTCCCGTCGGGCAGCATCGGCATCGCCCTGTGGAACCCGCGCTATACCTCCGGTGCAGATCTGCTGCGTGACGCCGACGCGGCCATGTACCGTGCCAAGATCCGTGGCCAGGACCGCTGCGTGATGTTCGATGGCGCGATGCATGACGAAGCCGTGCGCAGCCTGGAGCTGGAGGCGGACCTGCGCCGCGCCATCAAGAACCGCGACTTCCTGCCGTACTACCAGCCCATCGTGTCCTTGCAGGACGGTTCCGTTGTGGGCTACGAGGCGCTGCTGCGTTGGCAGCACGAACGCCGGGGCCTGTTGTATCCGGGTGACTTCCTGGCGCTGGGCGAGGAAAGTGGCTTGATCGAACAGGTGGACTGGCTGGTCTACGAGCAGGTACTGGCCGATCTTGCGCTGACTTCCTGCGGCTACATTTCAGTGAATGTGTCGCCGCGGCATTTCCGCTCGACGGAATTCGTGGGCCGCTTGTTCGGGCTGATCGAAGCCGCAGGGGCCGATCCGCGTCGCCTGCGGGTGGAAATCACCGAGATGGCGCTGCTGGAGGACGCTCCGCGTACGCTGCGCACCCTGCATGAGCTCAGAGAACGCGGCATCGTGGTGCAGCTGGATGACTTCGGCACCGGCTATTCGGCGCTGTCGTATCTGCACCGTTTTCCGATCAATGCCCTGAAGGTGGACCGCAGCTTCGTCGCCGGCCTGCATGCCGAGAATGGCAAGAGCACGCTGGCGCTGGTCGAGGGCGTGCTGTCGCTGGCGCGCACACTGAGCATCGAGACCATCGGCGAAGGCGTGGAGACCGAGCGCCAGATGCAGACCCTGATGGAGCTGGGCTGCAGTTTCGGGCAGGGCTATCTGTTGGGATATCCCCTGCCGAGGGAGCAGACCCTGCAGCTTGCTGCAGCGGGTGAAGGTTCGCTCGGGCAATGATCCGTGGGCCTGCCCCCGCGCCGTCGGCGCAGGGCAGGTAGCTGTCGGGGGCCGACGAGGGTTGGCGGCTCCCGCCCTGCGTGCAGGAGCGTCGAGGCCTTGCCGCGCGCCAGGCTTTTTTACCGCAGTGCGTTGCGCTTCTTCTCGTCGAACCACTTGTCGGCCTGCGCCGGCGAGTAGCTGCGCATCCATTCCAGCATCTGCGTCGGGTCTTCGCCGTACCAGAGGTCCTCGCGCTGTTCCGGGTGCAGGAAGCGTTCGCTGACCATGGTGTCGATCATGCCGATCAGCGGCTGGTAGAAACCGTCGATGTCGAGGAAGGCGCAGGGCTTCTTGCCGATGCCGAGCTGGCGCCAGGTCAGCATCTCGAAGATCTCCTCGGCGGTGCCAAAGCCGCCGGGCAGGGCGACGAAGGCATCGGACAGGTCGAACATGCGCGACTTGCGCTCATGCATGGAGCCGACGATTTCCAGCGTGGTCACGCCCTTGTGGGCCACTTCCATGTCCACCAGGTGCTGCGGGATCACGCCGGTGACCTCGCCGCCAGCGGCCAGCACGCCATCGGCCACCGCGCCCATCAGGCCGGTGCGGCCGCCACCATAGACCAGGCGCAGGCCTTCGTTGGCGATACGCGTGCCCAGTTCGGTGGCGCGTTCGACATAGACGGGCTTGGCACCGGGGTTGGAGCCGCAATAGACGCAGATGGATTTCATGTTTGTGGCCGGGAATGGGGAATCGGGAGTGGGGAATGGCTAAAGCAAAAGCAAAAGCAAAAGCAAAAGCAAAGCAAAAGTGGGTCGGAGCACTGAAGCGGGCGGTGATCTGCTGCTTCTTCAAAACAGAAACGCCAGCATCGCTGCCGGCGTTCCTTTTGGTGGTGAATCGGTAGGGCTGTAACTATTCCCTATTCCCGATTCTCCATTCCTCGCCTCAATTCGCCTTGTGTATGGCGCGCTTGGTCACCGCCATCGCCGCGTCGTGCACTGCCTCGGACAGCGACGGGTGGGCGTGGCAGATGCGGGCCAGATCATCGGAGGAACCGCTGAACTCCATGGTCAGCACACCTTCGTGCACCAGCTCGGAGACATTGGCGCCCACCAGGTGCATGCCCAGCACGCGGTCGGTTTCGGCGTGTGCCAGCACCTTGACGAAGCCAGCCGGCTCCACCATGGCAACGGCACGGCCATTGGCGGCGAACGGGAAGCTGCCGGCCTTGTACGGGATGCCTTCGGCCTTGAGCTGGGCTTCGGTCTTGCCGACCCATGCCAGTTCCGGTTCGGTGTAGATCACCCACGGGATGGTGTCGAAATTGACGTGGCCCGGGAGGCCAGCGATCAGCTCGGCCACGGCAACGCCTTCCTCGAAGCCCTTGTGGGCCAGCATCGGGCCGCGCACGCAGTCGCCCACCGCCCACACGCCGTCAACGCCGGTGTGGCAATGGTCGTCGACCACGATCTGGCCACGCTCGTTGAGCTGCACGCCGGTGCCTTCGGCCAACAGGCCCTTGCTGGCGGCGCGGCGGCCAACGGCCACCAGCAGCTTGTCGACGGTCAGGGTCTTTTCGCCCTCGGCGTCGGTGTAGCTGACGATGACTTCCTCGCCCTTGATCTCGGTCTTGGAGACCTTGGCGTTGAGGCGGATGTCCAGGCCCTGCTTCTTGAATTCCTTGGCGGCAACCTTGGCCACTTCGGCATCGGCGGCAGCCAGGAACTCCGGCAGTGCTTCCAGGATGACCACTTCCGAACCCAGGCGCTTCCACACGCTGCCCAGTTCCAGACCGATCACGCCGGCACCGATAACGGCCAGGCGCTTCGGCACTTCGGTGAAGTCCAGTGCGCCGACATTGTCGACGATGTGCTTGCCGTCAAACTTGGCAAACGGCAGCTCGATCGAATCCGAACCGGCGGCGATGATGACGTTGGTGCCCTTGAGCTCGACTTCCGAACCGTCGTGCTGCTTGACCTTGACCACGTTGCCAGCCTGCAGCTGGCCGAAGCCGTAGTAGGTGGCAACCTTGTTGGCCTTGAACAACTGGGCGATGCCGCCGGTGAACTGCTTCACGATGGCGTCCTTGCGGCCGACCATCTTGGTCACGTCGATCTTGGCGTCGTTGAAGCTGATGCCGTGCTGATCGAAGATGTGGCCCATGTTCCAGTACTGGCGCGAGGAGTCCAGCAGCGCCTTGGACGGGATGCAGCCCACGCGCAGGCAGGTGCCGCCCAGGGCCGGCTTGCCGTCCTTGCCCAGCGCTGCGTCGATGCAGGCGGTCTTCAGGCCCAGCTGCGCGGCACGGATGGCGGCGTGGTAGCCGGCCGGGCCGGCACCGATGACGACGACGTCGAATTGTTCAGCCATTTGAGATTCCTTGGTACCAATCCCTTCTCCCTGCGGGAGAAGGTGGCGCGGAGCGCCGGATGAGGGTGCGGGAGGGCCTTGGCCCTCACCCCAACCCCTCTCCCGGGGGGAGAGGGGCTTGGAGCGGAATTACAGACCGAACAGCATGCGGCCCGGGTTTTCCAGCTGGTTCTTGATGTCCACCAGGAACTGCACCGAATCCTTGCCGTCGATGATGCGGTGGTCATAGGACATGGCCAGGTACATCATCGGCGCGATCACGACCTGGCCGTTCTCGGCGATCGGACGGTCCTTGATGGCGTGCATGCCGAGGATGGCGCTCTGCGGCGGGTTGACGATCGGGGTCGACATCAGCGAACCGAAGGTGCCACCGTTGGTCACGGTGAAGGTGCCGCCCTGCAGTTCTTCCAGCGACAGCTTGCCGTCACGGGCCTTCTTGGCGTAGTCGGCAATGGCCTTCTCGATGTCGGCGAACGACATGCGCTCGACGTTGCGCAGCACCGGGGTCACCAGACCCTTGTCGGTGGACACGGCGATCGAGATGTCCGAGTAGCCGTGATAGATGATGTCGTCACCATCGATCGAGGCATTGACCAGCGGGAAGCGCTGCAGCGCGTTGGCGGCAGCCTTGACGAAGAAGCTCATGAAGCCCAGCTTGATGCCGTGGGCCTTGACGAACTCTTCCTGCAGTTCCTTGCGCGCAGCCGAGACCTTGGACAGGTTGACTTCGTTGAAGGTGGTCAGCATGGCGGTCGAGTTCTTCGACTGCATCAGACGCTCGGCGATGCGCTTGCGCATGCGGGTCATCGGCACGCGTTCTTCCGGACGTGCACCACCGGCCTTGCCGACGCCGCCGTTGCGGGCGAAGTTGACGATGTCTTCCTTGGTCACGGCGCCGTGGCGGCCGGTACCGGACACGTCAGCCGGGTTCACGCCTTCGGTGATGGCCGAGAAGCGGGCGCCCGGGGGCAGGGCGTCGGCGGCCGACTTGGCAGCCGGGGCCGGTGCAGCGGCAGCAGCCGGAGCGGCGGCGGCCGGGGCAGCAGCCTTCGGTGCTTCGGCAGCAGCGGCCGGAGCGGCGGCGGCAACCGCGCCTTCCTCGATGATGGCCAGGATCTGGCTCGAGGTGACGGTGTCGCCTTCCTGGAACTTGATTTCCTTCAGCACGCCATCAACCGGCGCCGGTACTTCCAACACGACCTTGTCGGTTTCCAGGTCGAGCAGGTTCTCATCACGCTTGACGGCCTCGCCAGCCTTCTTGTGCCAGGTGGCGATGGTGGCGTCGGAGACGGATTCGGGCAGTACCGGTACTTTGACTTCGGTGGCCATTTGGCTGATTTCCTGGTTTCGTTTTCTTGTGGAAAAGGGGGCTTATTCGGCGTAGTTGTCGTCGATCTTGTTGACCAGCGCGTCGGCGAGCAGCTGTGCGAGTTCGCGCAGGTGATCGGACATGTGGCCAACAGCAGGCGACGGAGAACGCGGGCGACCGGCATAGTGCAGCGCCTGGCCATCGGCCACGCATGCCTGCAGGTGGTGCTTGATCTGGTACCACGCACCCTGGTTCATCGGCTCTTCCTGGCACCACACGACGTCGGTGGCCTTGCCGTACTTCTTCAGCTCGGCAGCCAGCGCCGGGCGCGGGAACGGGTAGAGCTGCTCCACGCGCACCAGTGCCACGTCGTCCTGGCCACGCTTGGTCATGTCTTCCAGCAGGTCGTAGTAGACCTTGCCCGAGCAGACCACCACGCGCTTGACCTTCTTGGCGTCCGCGGTGGCGTCGCCGATCAGGTGCTGGAACTCGCCATTGGCCATTTCGTCCAGGCTGGACACGGCCAGCTTGTGGCGCAGCAGCGACTTGGGCGACATGACGACCAGCGGCTTGCGGGTGTCCATGCGCATCTGACGACGCAGCATGTGGAACGCCTGCGCCGGGGTGGACGGCACGCAGACCAGCATGTTCTCCAGTGCGCACAGCTGCAGGAAGCGCTCAAGGCGCGCCGAGCTGTGTTCCGGGCCCTGGCCTTCATAGCCGTGCGGCAGCAGCAGGGTCAGGCCGGAGATGCGGCCCCACTTGGCTTCGCCGGAGGCGATGAACTGGTCGATCACCACCTGGGCACCGTTGGCGAAGTCGCCGAACTGGCCTTCCCAGATGCACAGGGTGTTGGGATCGGTGGTGGAGAAACCGTACTCGAACGCCATCACGGCTTCTTCGCTGAGCAGCGAATCGATGATGGTGGCCTGTTCCGGCGACTCGACCAGCTGACGCAGCGGCAGGTAGTAGTTGTCGGTCTTCTGGTCGTGCAGGATCGCGTGGCGGTGGGTGAAGGTGCCGCGGCCCACGTCCTGGCCGACCAGGCGCAGACCATTGCCTTCGTCCAGCAGCGTTGCGTAGGCCAGGTTCTCGGCAAAGCCCCAGTCGCCGAGGATTTCGCCGGCGGCCATCTTGCGACGGTCGTCGTACACCTTGGCAACGCGCGAATGCACTTCCACGCCTTCCGGAATGGTGTTGATCATGGTGGCCAGCTGGGTCAGCTTGCCCATCTCGACCTTGGTGCTGACCGGGTCGGACAGCTTGCCGGACAGGTACTTCGGCCAGTTGACGAACATCTTGCTGGTGGCCGGGGTCTTTTCGACCGTGGCCAGCTCGGTGGTGACTTCACCGGAGTCCAGCTTGTTGCGATAGGTGTCGACCATTTCCTTGCCGGCGCCAGCGGCGATCACGCCTGCGGCTTCCAGCTGCTCTGCGTAGAGCTCGCGGGTGGTCTTGTGCTTGCGGATCACCTGGTACATCAGCGGCTGGGTGATCGCCGGCTCGTCGGCCTCGTTGTGGCCCCAGCGGCGGTAGCAGACCAGGTCGATCACGACGTCCTTGTGGAACTGCTGGCGGAAGTCATAGGCCAGCTTGGCCGCGAACACCACCGCTTCCGGGTCGTCGCCGTTCACGTGCAGGACCGGTGCGGCGACCATCTTGGCGATGTCGGTGCAGTACAGGGTCGAGCGCGAGTCGTCGCGGTTGGAGGTGGTGAAGCCCACCTGGTTGTTGATGACGATGTGCACGGTGCCGCCAACGGTGAAACCGCGTGCCTGCGACATCTGGAACAGCTCCATCACCACGCCCTGGCCGGCAAATGCCGCGTCGCCGTGGATCAGGATCGGCATCACCTGCTTGCGTGCGGTGTCGTTGCGGCGTTCCTGGCGCGAGCGCACCGAGCCGGCAACCACCGGGTCGGCGATTTCCAGGTGCGACGGGTTGAAGGCCAGTGCCAGGTGCACCGGGCCGCCGTCGCTGACCACGTCGGCCGAGAAGCCCATGTGGTACTTCACGTCACCGGCAACGGCGCGGTCGTCGTGCTCGAACTTGCCTTCGAACTCGTCGAACAGCTTGCGCGGGTTCTTGCCCAGGGTGTTGACCAGCACGTTCAGGCGGCCGCGGTGGGCCATGCCGATCACCACGTCCTTGACGCCTTCCTTGCCGGCGTCGCGGATGATGGTGTCCATCATCGGGATCAGCGAGTCGCCGCCTTCCAGCGAGAAGCGCTTCTGGCCGACGTACTTGGTGTGCAGGTAGCGCTCCAGGCCTTCGGCGGCGGTGAGGCGCTCCAGGGTACGGCGCTTGGTGTCGGCATCCAGGTTGTAGTTGCCACCGGCAGCCTCAAGCCGCTGGTAGAGCCACTGGCGCTGCTCCACTTCGGCGATATACATGAATTCGGCGCCGATCGAGCCGGTATAGGTCGCCTTCAGGCGGCTGACCAGATCGCGCAGCTTCATCCGCGGCTGGCCGCCAACACCGCCGGTGCTGAACTCGTCGTTGAGGTCGGCATCGCTGAGGTGGTGGAAGGGCAGGCCCAGGTCCGGCGGATTGACCGGCGGGGTCAGGCCCAGCGGGTCAAGATTTGCGCCGAGGTGACCGCGCGAGCGGTAGGCGGTGATCAGGCGGCCGACATTGCGCTCGCGCTCGTCGCCGGAACCGGCGTTGCTGCCGACCTTGCCAGCATTCTTTGCGGCTTCGGTGATGTGTGCGATGGCAGCAGAGTGCGGCACATCGCCAGCTTCGCGGCCTTTGAAGCCGTCAAAGTAGGACTTCCACTTGGGGTCCACACTGTCCGGGGAGACGAGGTACTGTTCGTACAGGTCCTCGACATAGGAGGCGTTGCCGCCGGCGAGCTGCGATGATTGCGCAAACTGCTTCAGTAGATTGTCCACGATGGAGAGTCGGATTCACTTGTGGGGTAGTTCTGGGAACCGGTGGACCTGTTCTAGCGTCCCGCGCGGGCGTGTTCTAACCACGAAATTATACCCCTCACTGGACAGGAAGGGGCACCTACACTGTCCCGCGCATTAATACCTGACTGCGCCTTGTCCTGCCCCGGTCAATGCTCAGACACCTAGTACGCGAAGCCCGTTGCAATCACGTGAACGCTCCCAGGTGCGCTTGAACAGCAGCTCCTGCTGTTGGGCGCGGGCGGGGCTGTCCAGCGCCAGTTCGCCTTCGGCGCGGGCACCTATTGGACGAAAGTAGCAGTCACCCTGATCGTTGCTGATCGCCGCCGAGGCCACCTGACAATCCGCCGGGTCTACCGGTTCACGCAGATGGAACACACTGGGCAGGCGCTGCACCAGTGCGATGAAGGCCGCAGGCAGGGCGGGCAGGTCGGCTTCGTGCAGCAACACCTGCACCTGTTTGTCGTGACGGGCGGTGGCAAACCGGCGCAGGGCGTCCAGTACCAGGGGCTGGGCGAGCAGGGCGTCATTGCCACGCAGCTGCAGGTACAGAGAACGGCGTGCAGCGTGGATCACCGCCGCCGCCGCCGCCCGGGCCTGATCCGGGTCCTGCACCCGCATTGCTCCGTCCAGACGCCGGCGCATGGTCTGGTGGCCGATGCCGGCTTCTTCAAATTCAACACCTTCCGGCAGAAACCCGTTACAGGCATAGAAGTCGCGTGCGTGCAATTGAGCGTGCAGGCTGACTTCGCCCCAGCCGCGCTTGCGGGCGGCGTCCAATAGCGCATTCAGCAAGGCTTGGCCTACACCTTTGCCACGCCAGGCGGCCAGTACCGCCATGCGGCCGATGCGCTGATCCGGGGTCAGGCGAGCGGTGCCGATGGCGTGGCCATGCTCATCCAGCGCCAGTGCGTGGTCGCTGAGCGGGTCCAGTTCGTCGATTTCCAGCTCGGCCGGAACGTTCTGCTCGCTGACAAATACGGTATGACGCACGCCGTGCAGCAGGGCCTGCTGCACGGCGTAGTCGGCGATCTCTACATGGAAGATCGCGGCTGGACTCATGCCGACGGGGTTTCCGCGTCGTCTTCGTCCTCTTCTTCGCCGTCGTCGCAGATCACCACCACTTCGACACCTTCCTCGTTGACCATGACGGTCTCGATGCTGGCGCTGGACGGCTCGCCGTCACCGGCTTCGCTGTACTCGATGACCTCGATCTCGACTTCCGGGGCGTCGGCTTCGTCGTCGAAGTCCTCGTCGAAGTCTGCTTCTTCGGCATCTTCCAGCACTTCCAGGGCGTCCTGTTCGGCCAGCATGGCGGCGATGGTGTCCACGTCCAGCAACTGGTAGTGGCCGCCGATGATCAGCTCCATCAGGGCGTCACGGCCCTTGTTGCTGAGCTTGTTGAACAGGCCGATGTCGATCTGTTCGGCACCGGCCAGGGCCTGCGCGTCCTTGATCGACAGCTGGAAGGCCAGGCCCGAGCAGTACAGCGAGGCGCCACGGGTGGCGCGGCGCCAGGCCAGGCGGGCCCAGGGATGGCGTTCGAGCACGCCGCCGTTTTCCAGCTCGGCCTGGACCTCTTCCGGCGACGGCGGTGCCTGCGAGGGCAGGATGTCGCCGGCGGCACGGTAGGTGGTGATGAAGCGGCCGAACCAGTTGCCGAGGCGGTCCGGGTCGTTCATGCGCAGCGCATTGAGCGCGGCAACCACCCGCTTCATGGCGGCGGCGTCGATTTCGTTCGGGTCTTCCGGCAGCTTCAGGTCCGGGTCCTGGAAACGGATGGATTCGTCGGCATCGGCAACCAGATCGTCCAGGTAATCGCTGATCAGCTCAGCCGAGGACGGTGCACGCATGCCGAAGGAGAAGGTCAGGCAGGGGTTCACGGCAACGCCGTTGTGCGGTACGTTCGGCGGCAGGTACAGCATGTCACCCGGGCCCAGCACCCAATCGTGGGTGGCCTTGAACTTCTTCAGCAGCTTCAGCTCGACGTCGGGGCGGAACTCCAGCGACGGACGCTTGCCCTTGGTGGACTCGCTGGCGTCGATCTGCCAGCGGCGCTGGCCGTGGGCCTGCAGCAGGAATACGTCGTACTGGTCGACATGAGCGCCAACCGAGCCGCCGGTGGCGGCAAAGCTGATCATCACGTCGTCCATGCGCCAGCGCGGCAGGAAGTTAAAGTAGGAAGTCAGGGCGCGCACTTCCGGGTCCCACTTGTCCACGTCCTGCACCAGCAGGGTCCAGTCGTGGTCGGGCATGCCGGGGAAATCTTCTTCCTGGAACGGACCGGTGCGCAGGGTCCAGCCATCGGTGGCGCGGTCATGGCTGACGATACGGGCCAGCGCGCCTTCCTCGCAGGCCAGGCCGGCCAGGTCTTCGGGCATCACCGGGGTTTCAAAGTCCGGGAAGGCGGCGCGGATCAGCAGCGGGCGCTTCTGCCAGTAATCGCGCAGGAAGGTGGCCGGGTTCATGCCCAGCGGCAGCCCGGGCTTGGCCTGGACTTCGATCGGATAGGTCTTTTGCTTGCGTGCAGCCATGGGGGAAATCCTTTGCAGCGGAGGTCGAACAGGGGCGCGCGATGCGCGCAGGCGGCTATTGTCCCCTTGTTGGCGGCAATACGCACCGTGGGCGACTGATCTGGATCAAATAGGTAGGGCAATCAGGTAGTGCCGAGCCATGCTCGGCAATGGCCTGCCCGATGGCTCCCGCCGCCGTGGCACTGTCGGGAATGCTTCAGTGGCACCGGCGTTGTAGCTGGGAAAGCCCTTGCCGAGCATGGCTCGGCACTACCCGCGGGATGGTCAGATGACCCGGTTGCCGGTGCCGCTGTCCTGGATCCTGGGCTCGCTGCTGGCGTTGACGGTATTGCCGGTGCCGCTGAAGCTGACCTCGGCGGTCTCGTTGACCAGGATCATGTTGTTGTTGCCGCTGACGTCGATGCGGCGGGCATTGGTCAGGTTGAGGACGTTGTCGCTGCCGAGCACGCGTACGGTGTCGACCTGTTCGTTGAGCACGGTGAACTGGCGGCCTTCCAGCGTGATGGAGCGGGCCTTGCTGACATTGAGCGAGCCATTGGAAGCCGTCACGGTGACATCGCCACATTCGCCGTCGATGACCTGGCTGCTGTTGTCGTGGCTGATGCGCAGGTTCCTGCCGCCGCACAGCGCGCCCGCGCCCGGGTCAGTGAGGGTGCTGGGCGCCGGGCCGGGAGTGCCCGCTGGGGCGACTGTTGCCGTTGCGGGCGCCGGTTTGTTGCAGGCGGTCAGGCTGAGGGCAATGGCAAGGACGGTGTAGAGCACAGGCTGCTTCATCCGCGGTTTCCGGGCTGAGGGGTCAGTCCGATGCTGTCAGAGCGGCTGCGAAGGTTTCATTACGTGGATGGGGCGTTGATGAACAAGCGCAGGCCAGTAGCGCTATCGAGGGCCGTGGCCTCCGCCCTGGATTCCGTTCCGGTCCCGTAGTTGTGGGAGTTGCGGGCGCGCGGTGGCCGGGGGCGTTGCCGAAGTGCCGGCCCTCTCCCTTCTCCCGTTCACGGGAGAAGAGCCTGTCCCCGCGAAGGCGGGGATGCCCGAAGGGCGGATGAGGGCAGCTTTTGACCTTGTCCGGTTTCGCAGACGGCCCTTCTCGCCTCACAGGTCGAAGAAGGGCGCTGCCCAATCCCGCATTACCGCAGGTTTGCGACTCAGATCGCCTTGGCCAGATCCGCAGCCAGGCCGGCATAGCCACCCGGGGTCAGCTCGCGCAGGCGCTGCTTGGCATCGGCCGGCAGTTCCAGGGTTTCGATGAACTCGCGCATCGAATCGGCGGTGATACCGTGGCCGCGGGTCAGGGCCTTGAGCTGCTCGTAGGGGTTGGGCAGGCCGTGGCGGCGCATCACCGTCTGTACAGCTTCGGCCAGCACTTCCCAGGCGGCATCCAGGTCGGCGTCCAGACGCTCCGGGTTGACGGTCAGCTTGCCCAGGCCCTTGGCCAGCGACTCCAGGCCCACCTGGGTGTGGCCGAAGGCGGTGCCCACGGCGCGCAGCACGGTGGAGTCGGTCAGGTCACGCTGCCAGCGGCTGATCGGCAGCTTGGCGCTGAAATGCTCGAACAGCGCATTGGCGATGCCGAAATTGCCCTCGGCGTTCTCGAAATCGATCGGGTTGACCTTGTGCGGCATGGTCGAGGAGCCGACTTCGCCTTCCTTGAGCTTCTGCTTGAAGTAGCCCAGCGAGATGTAGCCCCAGATGTCGCGGGCCAGGTCGATCAGGATGGTGTTGGCGCGGCGCGCGGCGTCGCCGATCTCGGCAACGTTGTCGTGCGGCTCGATCTGGGTGGTGTAGGGGTTGAACACCAGGCCCAGCGAGGTAACGAAACGCTCGGCGAAGGCCGGCCAGTCCAC
>NZ_DLJW01000128.1:0-46867 GCF_002477705.1 Stenotrophomonas sp. UBA7606
CTCGGCTGGGGCCTGCCCGGCAAAGCTTTGGCCGAGCATGACTCGGCTCTACAGGAAGCAGGTTTGACTCATGGCTCGCTTCGCACTAATGTATTAGCACGCTATTACATTGATACAAATGAAAACACGTCAGGAAACCGAACGAGACAAGGCCGCCGATGCCGCGCTGAAAGCGCTGGCGCGTGCCTTTGCCGCCCTCGACAAGCCGCAGGAAGCGCAGGCCTTCCTGCGCGACCTGTGCACGCCCGCGGAGCTGGAAGCCATGGCCGACCGCTGGCGGGTGGTGCCCTTGCTGCGCAAGGGCGTTCCTTACCGTGAGATCTACGACCTGACCGGGGTGAGTGTCACCACCATCGGCCGGGTTGCGCGCTCGCTCGAGCATGGTGCCGGTGGCTATGCCGCCGCCATCGACCGCCTCGCCACGCGCAAGTCCGAATCCAACTGAGATAAACCCATGAGTGCTTCAACCACCGCCCCGGCACGTGACCGGTTGCGTATCGCCATCCAGAAGAGCGGCCGCCTGGCCGATCCCGCGCGCAGCCTGCTGGCCGCCTGTGGCCTGAGCTGGCGGCAGAGCCGCGACAAGCTGTTCTGCTTCGGCGAATCGTTGCCGGTGGATCTGCTGCTGGTGCGTGACGATGACATCCCCGGGCTGATTGCCGACGGTGTCTGCGACCTCGGTGTGGTGGGTCTGAACGAACTGGACGAGCAGGCCAAGGCGCGCCGCCAGATCGGCTTGCCCGATGCCTACCAGCCGCTGCGCGGTCTGGGCTTCGGCTCCTGCCGGCTGATGATCGCGGTGCCGGAAGACTGGGATTGGCAGGGCGTGCAGATGCTGCAGGGCAAGCGCATCGCCACCAGCTACCCGGCCATCCTGGCCGCTTGGCTGAAAGAAAAAGGCGTGGATGCGCAGGTGGTGGAGCTGTCCGGGTCGGTGGAAATCGCGCCGAAGCTGGGCACCGCCGAACTGATCTGCGATCTGGTTTCCAGCGGCGCCACCTTGGCCGCCAACCAGCTCAAGCCGGTGGAGACGTTGTTGGAGAGTGAGGCGGTACTGGCCGGGCCGGTACACGAGTTGGACGACGCCCGCGCCGGCCTGATGGCGATGCTGCTGCGTCGTCTGGATGGCCTGAGCAAGGTGCAGGACCAGAAGCTGCTGATGTTCTCCGCTGCCGAAGACCGGGTGGACGAACTGGCGCGCCTGCTGCCCGACGCCGAGCCGCTGCTGCGGCTGCCGGGGCAGGGCGATGCGGTGCGCCTGCAGACCATGTGCAGCGGCGCACTCAGCTGGCAGCGGCTGGAAGAACTGGAACGCGCTGGCGCCCAGGGCTTGATGGTATTGGCGGTGGAGAAGTCGCTGGTATGAACATCCTCGATTGGAATGCGTTGGATGCAGACGCCCAGGCGCGCGCCCTGACCCGTCCGGTGCAGACCGTTGCCGCGCAGACGCGTGCCTCGGTTGCCGAACTGATCGACCAGGTACGCAGCCGCGGCGACGCGGCGTTGCGTGATATCACCGAGCGTTTCGACGGTGTTGCGCCGGAGCGGTTTGAAGTGAGCGAAGCCGAGTTCGCAGCGGCCGAGCTGGCGGTACCGGCGGCGCTGCATATCGCGATGCAGCAGGCGGCCGATCGCATCGACCGCTTCCACCGCGCCGGTATGGCCCAGCCTTACAGCGTTGAAACCGCGCCCGGCGTGGTCTGTGAAAAGGTCATCCGCCCGATCGCGCGGGTTGGCCTGTATGTGCCGGCAGGCAGCGCGCCGCTGCCGTCGACGGCGCTGATGCTGGGTGTGCCGGCCAAGCTGGCAGGGTGCCGCGAAGTGGTGTTGTGCACGCCGCCGCGCAAGGACGGCAGCGCCGATCCGGCCGTTCTGGTGGCCGCACGCCTGACCGGTGTGCACCGTGTGTTCAAGATTGGCGGTGCGCAGGCGATTGCCGCCCTGGCCTACGGCACCGAGACCGTTCCTTCCTGCGACAAGCTGTTCGGGCCGGGCAACAGCTTTGTGACCGAAGCCAAGCAGCAGGTTGCGCAGGCCGGCGCCGCCGCCATCGATATGCCGGCGGGCCCCTCGGAAGTGCTGGTGATTGCCGATGCCGGTGCCAACCCGGCATTTGTCGCCGCCGATCTGCTGTCGCAGGCCGAGCACGGCCCGGATTCACAGGTGCTGCTGCTCTGCGACGACGCGGCGATGATTGCCGCGGTACAGGACGAAGTGGAGGCCCAGGTTGCCCAGCTTGCCCGTGAGGCCATCGCACGGCAGGCGCTGGGCAGCTCCTTGCTGGTCAAGGTCGCGTCGATTGCCCAAGCCTTCGAGATTTCCAACCGTTATGCGCCCGAGCACCTGATCCTGGCGCTGCGTGAGCCACGCCAGTGGCTGGACAAGGTGGAAGCGGCAGGTTCGGTTTTCCTCGGCGACTACACGCCCGAAGCGCTGGGCGATTACTGCTCCGGCACCAACCATGTGCTGCCCACCGCGGGTGCCGCGCGCGCCTATAGCGGCGTCAGCGTGGCCAGCTACCAGAACCAGATCAGCGTGCAGGCCGCAAGTCGCGAGGGCATTGCCGGTATCGGCCCCTGTGCCTTGACCCTTGCCCGCGCCGAAGGCCTGGGCGCCCACGCCAATGCCGTCGCGCTGCGACTGGGGGTTGCGCCGTGAGCACCGTGTTGGACCTGGTCCGCGATGACCTGCGCGACTTTGGCGGCTACTCGTCGGCACGCAGTGCCAAGCTGCAGGGCGAGATATGGCTCAATGCCAATGAATCGGCCTGGGCCAATCCCGGCGACCCGGCCGCCAGTTGCCGGCGTTATCCGGATCCGCAGCCGCAGGCATTGCGTGAGCGCCTGGCCGGCCTGTACGGCTGCCAGCCGGAGCAGCTGTTGATCGGCCGCGGCAGCGATGAAGCCATCGACCTGCTGGTGCGCGCCCTGTGCGTGCCGGGCCGCGACGCGGTGCTGTACACGCCGCCGGTATTTGGCATGTATGCGGTCAGTGCCCGCTTGCAGAATGCGCCGGCGCTGGAAGTGCCCTTGCTGGACACCGAGGCCGGGCTGGTGGCCGATATCGACGCCATCATCGCCACCGCAAAACAGGGCAATGCCAAGCTGGTTTTCCTGTGCTCGCCGTCCAACCCCGGCGGCCTGAGCATTCCGCTGCAGCAGGTGCAGGCCGTGGCCGAAGCGCTGCGCGGGCAGGCGCTGGTGGTGGTGGATGAGGCCTATGCCGAGTTTGCCGATGAGCCGTCCGCTACCAGCCTGATGGAACGCTTTGACAACATCGCGGTGCTGCGGACCCTGTCCAAGGCACATGCGCTGGCCGCTGCGCGCATAGGCTGCGTGATTGCCGATGCCGCCTTGATCGCGGTATTGCGCCGCTGCCAGGCGCCGTACCCGATTCCCACGCCTTGTTCGGCACTTGCTCTTGCCGGCCTGGAAGATGCTGCACTGGCGCAGACCCGCGCCCGCATCGCGATGGTGCGCAGCGAACGTAACCGTCTGCGCATCGCCTTGTCGCTGCAGCGCTGTGTACGCCATGTTTACGGCTCGGATGCGAACTTCCTGCTGGTCCGTTTCAACGACGCGGAGGCAGCCTTCCAGGTCTTGCTGAAGGCCGGTGTGGTGGTGCGCGACCAGCGCGCCGCGCCGCAATTGCACGACGCCCTGCGCATCACTCTGGGCACCCCTGAACAGAACGACCGCGTCCTCGACGCACTTGCCACGCTGGAGCTTGCCGCATGACCCCCATTCTGTTCGTCGATCGCGATGGCACCCTGATCGAGGAGCCGGCCGATTTCCAGATCGATGCCTACGAGAAGATCCGCTTCGTCAAGAACGTGATCCCGGCCATGCTCAAGCTGCGCGATGCGGGCTACCAGTTCGTCATCGTCTCCAACCAGGACGGCCTGGGCACGGAAGGCTATCCGCAGGCCAGTTTCGACGGCCCCAATGACTTGATGCTGCAGATCTTCGCCAGCCAGGGCATCACGTTCCGCGACGTGCTGATCGACCCCAGCTGGCCGCAGGACAACAGCCCCAACCGCAAGCCGGGCATCGGCATGATGGTTGGCTACCTGCAGGACCGCAACATCGATTGGGCGCGCTCGGGCATGGTCGGTGACCGCCCCACCGATATCCAGTTTGCCGACAACATGAAGATCCGTGGTTTCCAGCTGCGCACCGAACAATTCGGCGGTGAGTGGGATTGGGATGCCATCGCCCACGAGCTGGCTGACGCCCCGCGCCGCGCCACGGTGCAGCGCGACACCAAGGAAACCCAGATCCGCGTATTCGTCGACCTGGACAAGGTGGCCAGCTCGAAGATCAACACCGGCCTGCCGTTCTTCGACCACATGCTGGACCAGATCGGCCGTCACGGCGGTTTTGCGCTGGAAGTGGAAGCCAAGGGCGACCTGCACATCGATGAGCACCACACCATCGAGGACACTGGCCTTGCGCTGGGCCAGGCGCTGCGTGAAGCGCTGGGTGACAAGCGCGGCATCGGCCGCTATGGCTTCACCTTGCCGATGGATGAAACCCTGGCCAGCGCCGCGCTGGATTTCAGCGGCCGCCCGTACTTTGTGTTCGAAGGCGATTTCAAGCGCGAGCGGGTGGGCGACATGCCGACCGAGCTGGTGCCGCATTTCTTCCGCTCGCTGTGCGATGCCAGCGGGTTGAACCTCAACCTCAAGGTGGAAGGCGACAACGACCATCACAAGGTGGAAGCCTGCTTCAAGGCACTTGCGCGCGCCTTGCGCCAGGCCATCCGCAAGGAAGGCACCGAGCTGCCTTCGACCAAGGGGGCCTTGTGAGCAGGGTAGGGCTGGTTGATGCCGGCGGCGCCAACCTGGGCTCGGTGCGCTATGCGCTGGAGCGCTTGCAGGTGGACGTGCAGATGGTGCGCGCGCCGGCCGACCTGGCTGGGCTGGAGCGGGTGATTCTGCCCGGCGTCGGCGCTGCTGCCGAAGGCATGAAGCGCCTGCGCGCGCAGGGCCTGGTGCAGCCGCTGCGTGAACTGCAGGTGCCCTTGATGGGGATCTGCCTGGGCATGCAGTTGCTGTTCGAGCGCTCGGAAGAGGGCGATGTGGAATGCCTGGGCCTGCTGCCCGGTATTGTCCGCCGCCTGCATCCCGGTGTCGGCGTGCGCGTGCCGCATATGGGCTGGAACAAGCTGTTGGCGCTGCGCGAGTCGCCCTTGCTTGCGGGCGCGCCGTTGGGTTCCAGCGCCTATTTCGTGCACAGCTACGCCGCACCGGTGACCTCGGACACGGTGGCCGCCTGCCATCACGGTGGGCTGTTCACCGCGGTGGTACAGCGTGGCCGCTTGTGTGGCGCGCAGTTCCATCCCGAGCGTTCGGCCGGGCCGGGCGCACGCATCCTGCAGAACTTTCTCGAGATTGCCGCATGAGTTTCACTGTCTACCCCGCGCTGGATATCCGTGATGGCCGCGTCGTGCGCCTGCTGCAGGGCGACTATGCCAAGCAGACCACCTACGGCGACGATGCCTTGCCGCGCGCGCAGGTGTTTGCCAACACCGGTGCCCGTTGGATGCACCTGGTCGATCTGGATGCGGCCAAGGCCGGTGGTTACACGCTGGCGCCATTGCTGCAGCAGATCGCCGCCACCACCTCCCTGAAAGTGCAGACCGGCGGCGGTGTGCGCGGCCGCGACGATGTTGCCCGCATCCTGGAGGCCGGCGCCAGCCGCGTGGTGATTGGCTCACTGGCGGTGCGCCAGCCCGAGCAGGTGCTGGAATGGCTGGCCGAGTTCGGCCCCGAGCAGCTGACCATCGCGCTGGATACGCGCCAGGGCGAGGACGGCGTGTGGCGCCTGCCGGTGCACGGCTGGACCGAAACCGCCGACGTGACCCTGGACGAACTGGCCAGCCGCTATGCGCAGGCCGGCATGCAGCATCTGCTGTGCACCGATATTTCCCGCGACGGCATGCTCTCAGGCCCCAATATCGAACTGTACGCACACCTGGCCAAGCTGCTGCCCGGCGTTGCCGTGCAGGCCTCGGGCGGCGTGCGTGATGCCGACGACATCCGCGCGGCCAAGGCCGCCGGCTGCGGCGGCGCGGTGCTGGGCAAGGCACTGCTGGAAGGGCGCCTGCAACTGGACGAGGCCTTGTCATGCTGAGCCGCCGCATCATTCCCTGCCTGGACGTGCGCGAAGGCCGGGTGGTCAAGGGCGTCAAGTTCCGCGATCACATCGACATGGGTGATATCACCGAGCTGGCGCTGCGCTACCGCGACCAGGGTGCCGACGAGCTGGTGTTCTATGACATCTCCGCCAGCCCGGAAGGGCGCTCGGTGGACCGCGCCTGGATCGAGCGCGTGGCGCGGCTGATCGACATCCCGTTCTGCGTGGCGGGCGGCATCCGCGATGTGGAAACCGCGCGTGCCGTGCTCAATGCCGGTGCCGACAAGATTTCCATCAATACGCCGGCACTGGAGCGCCCGCAGCTGATCGAAGAGCTGGCTGACGCCTTCGGCCAACAATGCGTGGTGGTGGGCGTGGATTCGATCCGTGAGCCTGACGGCCAGTGGCGGGTGCGCTCCTACACCGGCGACCCGGCCAAGACCCGCGCCGAGGCCCGGCTGACCCTGGATTGGCTGCGCGAGGTGCAGCAGCGCGGCGCAGGTGAAATCGTGCTGAACTGCATGGACAGCGATGGCGTGCGCAAGGGGTACGATATTGCGCAGTTACGCCAGGCCCGGGCGTTGTGCACGGTTCCGCTGATCGCCTCTGGCGGCGCGGGTACGCCGCAGCATTTCGCCGATGTGTTCGAACAGGCTGACGTTGACGGGGCTTTGGCCGCCAGTGTGTTCCACTCGGGCGCCATTGCCATTCCGGAACTGAAGCAGTTCCTGCGCGAACAACAGATCGAGGTTAGGGATGTCTACTGAATTCAAGCCGGTTGATCCGGCTGCGCTGGACTGGGAAAAGGTCAACGGCCTGATCCCGGTCATCATCCAGGACGAAGCCACGCTGCGCGTGCTGATGCTGGGCTATATGGACCGGCAGGCGCTGGAAACCACGCGCAGCAGCGGCAAGGTCACCTTCTTCAGCCGCAGCAAGAAGCGCCTGTGGATGAAGGGCGAAACCTCCGGCAACCACCTGGATCTGGTGGACATCCGCAGCGACTGCGACAACGACACCTTGCTGGTGACCGTGCGCCCGCACGGGCCCACCTGCCATACCGGCAGCACCAGTTGCTTCAGCGCAGCCCCGGGCAACTTCCTGGGCGCGCTGGATGCGCTGGTGAAGCAACGCGAGCACGACCGCCCGCTCAACAGTTATACGACCAAGCTGTTCGAGAAGGGCGCGCGGCATATCGCGCAGAAGGTGGGCGAGGAAGGCGTGGAAACCGCGCTGGCCGGTGTGGTGCAGCGTGACGACGAGCTGCTGGGCGAATCGGCCGACCTGCTGTTCCACCTGATCGTGCTGCTGCGCGCACGCGGCCTGTCGCTGGACGACGCCACCGCCGTGCTCGAAGAGCGCCACGCCAAGGCCGCTGAAAAAGCCGTCAGCTGAGCAACTGTAGTGCCGAGCCATGCTCGGCAGGGGCCTTCCCAGAAATCCCCGTAGTGCCGAGCCATGCTCGGCAGGGGCTCTACCGGTAACGCCCAGCCGATGCCGCGTAGCACCGTAGCCCGGGTAAGCGCAGCGCACCCGGGGCTCTCCTCGTACAGCTCCCGGGTGCGCTGCGCTTACCCGGGCTACCGTGGTTGATGAGCGCGATCCCTGCCAGCGACGGCTCGCCAGCTGGCGCAACCCCACTGCAGCATCCCGGGGCGATAATGGCCACCTGCCTTTCGCCGCCGAGGACACCATGCGCCCATCCCTGCTGACCGCCCTGTTGCTGGCCTGTGCGCCGTTTGCGGCTGCCGCTTCCTGCGTCGAGGGCGCGGTATTCCTCGACAGCAATGGCAATGGCCGGCAAGACGCCGGCGAAAAGCCCTTGTCCGGCATCCGTGTCTCCGACGGCGAGCACATCGTCAGCACCGGCAAGGATGGCCGCTACCAACTACCGGGCTCCAGCCAGCCCAATATCTTCATCATCAAGCCGGCCGGCTACAGCGCGGCCAAGCGCAGCGACGGCCAGCCCGATATCTGGCGTCCGCAGGCGGGCGAGGGTGATGCCCAGTGCCGCGCGTTTGCGCTGCAGCCCGACAAGCATGCCCCCAGCAGCTTCCAGGCCTTGCTGGTGGCCGACAGCCAGACCAGCAGCGCGCTGGACGTGAGCTACTTCGAGCGCGACATCATCGAGCCGCTGCGTGGCAAGCACCAGGCACGCCTGGGCATGACCCTGGGTGATATCACCAATGACGACCCCAGCCTCTACCCGGCGCTGACCAAGGCGGTCACCTCGCTGGGCGTGCCGTGGCTGCATGTGCCCGGCAATCACGACATGGACCTGGGCGCCAGCAGCGACGCCGATTCGCTGGCCAGCTTCCACCGCCAGCTTGGCCCGGATACCTACGCCTGGGAAGAAGCATCGATGGTGTTCATCGGCATGGACGACATCATCGCCCAGCCCGGGCAGAAGCCTGCTTATGTCGGCGGTCTGCGCGAGGATCAGTTCGCCTTCCTCGAGGCCTACCTGCCGACCATTCCGAAGGACAAGCTGGTGGTGCTGGGCTTCCACATCCCCTTGTTTGACCATGTTTACCGCGCGGAAGATCGGGCCCGTCTGTTCAAGCTGTTGGAACACGTACCTCACCCCTTGATCGTCAGCGGCCACACCCATAACCAGAGCCAGAAGTTCTGGGGCGTGCCGGACGGTTGGAACGGCGCCAAGCCGTTGCACGAATACAACGTCGGCGCTGCCTGCGGCGCGTTCTGGTCCGGGGTGAAGGATGCGCAGGGCATTCCTGATACCACGATGGCCGACGGCACGCCCAATGGCTACGGCCTGCTCAACATCCGCCCGCAAGGCCAGTACAGCGTCGAGTATCGCGTCGCCCGCGCGCCGGCAGATCAGCAGATTGCTCTGCATGCGCCCAAGGTGCTGCGCCAGGGGGCCTACCCGGCCTGGGGCATCTACGCCAACGTGTTCATGGGCTACGAAGGTTTGCCGGTGGAGTTCCGCGTAGACGGCGGCGATTGGCAAGCGATGAAGCAGGTGCTGCAGCCGGACCCGCGCCTGCTGGTCGAGAACATCGCCGACGACCTGGCCACGGCACTGCGCGGCTACGACCGCTCGCCGGAAGCCGTGCCGTCCAGCCACCTGTGGCGCGCGGCGTTGCCGACCAAGCTGGCCGAGGGTGAGCACGAAGTGGAAGTTCGGGCGGTGTTGAACGGTGTTCAATACCTGAGCAGTACCCGCTACCGCCTGCAGACTGCCAGCCCCTGAACAACGCTGGATGGCTGTGCTTTCCCGAACCTTCCGGTGCGAGCATTCCAGGTGGCCCGAGTGATCGCACTATCGCCCGGGTAAGGCATGGCGCGCCCAGGAAACAGGGGCGATCCAACCGCGCGCATGCTCCAGCAATGCTTTGGCGTGGGTAAGCACAACGCTAGCGGGTGACTCGATGGCTCCAATAGCGTCGGGTGCCTGGTAATGTGCAGAGCCGCGCCGATCGATCCTCGGTTACTGGGCCACAGCATTCTGGTCGTTGGCAGCGCCCTATTTGTGATTGCTGGCGTTGTTCGAGCTGTCCGAGTGCACGGGGTGCACGAACGGGTAGGGCACCGGCGCGGTTTCAGGTAGGCCGGCTCGCCAGCGTGCCAGAACCTGCTCGACCTGCTTGCCGCTCTCAAACTGCGGCACGGACGGCTGCTCGCCTTCTTCCCGCTCGCGCCTGCGCACTGTAGTGGCTGCCAAGTCGAATGCCTGGGTGAGATCGGTTGTTGTATTCAAGGCCTCAACCAGGAACGCACGACCGAACCATGTCGCACTGTCGGTATTGCCGCAGCCGAACGACGGCCGGTCGCGGCGGGCAGCGGTAATCACCGTGTGTCTTGGCGAGCGCAAGGCCTGGATGAAGGCCCCTGAATAACAGGCAGATACCACCACCACGGCGTTGCCGATACCGGCATTGTCGAGCATTCGGGCCAGCTCGTTCGGTGCCAGGTATTCCTCCTGCCCAGGGCCGGTGTGCAGATAGACGCTGTTGTCGTCCAGGCCGTGGCTGCTCAGGTAGAGGAACAGCACGTCCTCTTCCGGATCCAATACCTTGCCTAGTGCGTCGAGTGACTGGCCGATGCTCTGGCGCGTAGCGAGCGGCATGGGCGCATCGCCCTTGGCGCTGGCCGGGTGGTTGATCAGGCTGATCATCCGCCCATCGGCATTCCAGCGCTTGGCCGAGAGTTGCCGTAGATAGAGCACCTCATTGCGGAACACATCCTCATCGGCGTCCCCGGCAATGCCGAGGATGTACATGTCGGGGGTACCGGGCCTTTGGACGGGCAGGCGTGCTATTTCAGCCTCCAATAGTGCCGCTTGCTGGTTTGCCTGCTTTGTACCTGATTGGGGTTTGCCGGCAGATAGCGCGTTGCCGGTGGTCAGGATGATGATCAGGGTCGCTACAGCGATTGTTCGCAGATGGGACGACGGGCGGAAGGTGGGCAGCAGAATGGGCATGGCGGCGTCCTTGCGGGGTGGGTTAAGCGTTGCAGGGTGGTGCGCGTCATGCAATATGGCGCCGGGCATAAGCCCGCTTCCACAACTGAGCTGCGCCAATTGCTCGGTTTTTCCATTTGGTGTTTGGGGTGCAGGGATGAATTCGCAGGCGAACCAGGCCGAGCCATGACCTGGATGACGGAAGTGGGGTGTTTGACGATCCACTGGTTCCTGGTCAGGCCACGCAGGAAGTACCGCCAAGCTGCCCGTGATTGCGCATGCCCTGCTTCAGCCGATAGATGCCGATGTCAGGCTCAAAGGACTTGAGGGGATCGCAGGCGAGGCGCGAGTGATCGTTGTTGGCCAGGTGCACGTGTTCCCAACAGCTGCCTTTAATCCTGTTCCGCAACCGGAAACGCCTTCAATGCCGCCCACACCACCGGCTTTGCCCATTCGGGTACCTGTGCGAACTCTTCCTGTTCGGTCGGGCAGAGAATGCGGCCGCGGTCCACTTCCAGTACCAGCAGGGGTTCCACCTGACCCTCGGCATCCGGCGGGCGGCTGTTGTCGTAGACGTGCAGGGTGGTGAGGTGCGGCAGCAGTTCGATCAGGTTGAGGCGTGAGCTGTCGTAGCGCTGGCGGATTTTTTCCTCGGGGATGTCATGGCCGCCATTGGCGACACGTTCGGCAACGCGTTGCAGGTGCAGCTCAATGCTTTCCAGGCCGCAGAACCAGACCGTGACTTCATGCTGTTGGCAGGCCTCGCGCAGCAGCTTGGGAATGGTGTTGGCGCCGAGCGTGGTTTCGAATGCGTAGTCCCGGTTGTCGGCCATGGCTGCGCGCAGGCGGCGGGTGCCTTCCTGCCACGCGGTAGCGTTGGCGTCCTGCAGGGGCCAGCCGCGATCCACCAGCTGCCGTGTGAATGCGTCCGGATTGAACCACGTGGCGCCGTCGTGCTGCAGCAGCATGCCCAGCAGCGAGCTCTTGCCGGCGCCGTTGACGCCGGCCAATACCAGAATCCGTGCCACCGCTTAGAGTGACTTGCCCGGGGTGAGTTTGATGCCGCGGCGGGCAGGGCGGGCCAATGCCTTGGCCAAGCCGGGGCCGTCATTGAGCACACTCAGGTGGGCATCGAACTCTGCCTGTAGCTGCTTGAGCGACTGGGCGCGCTGGGTGGCTTCGGACGCCCCGGCGGCCTGGCTGACCAGGCGCTGGTATTCCTCTGCCGAGACCACCACCGCCTGCGGATGGTTGTGGTTGGTGACCACCACTGCGCCGAGTTTGGCGACCTTGCGCATCAGCTCCGGCCAGCCCTTGGCCTTGACGTCGCTGGCGGGCGTCTTTTCCAGGTCCAGCAGGTTCAGGGAGAGGTCCATGGCGGGCGTCCTTGGGTGGGTATTTGGAAAATATCCCAAATTTCTCTAAATGGGAAATTTGGGATATTTATTGTTCAGGTGGGGTGGGGTCGAGGGTGTGGGGCGTGGGGCGTCAGGGATTGCGTTTGTTTGTGCTGGCTTCGAGATTCGGGTCGTAGGCGTGGCGCAAAGCTTGAAGCCTAAAGCGGCCCTCACCCCAACCCCTCTCCCGCAAGCGGGAGAGGGGCTCATGTCCCCCAACTCCCGCTCCGCGCCCCAGTCCGGGCGTTCGATGAGCAGCGAACCAGTGGTTCGCAAGCTGCTTCTCTCACCCCGTAAGCGGGAGAGAGGCTTTGGAACGCAGAACGCCCGGTGCAGTGCACCGGGCGTTCTGTTGTCTCAAGCATCAGCAGAGGCGTGGATCAGCCGCCGCGCGGGCCGCGGTTGCCGCCGCCACCCGGACGACCACCGCCACCGGGGCGGCCTGCGCCGCCGGGGCGGTTGCCACCCGGGCGCGGGCCGCCGGCCGGGCGTGCACCCGGGCCACGGTTGCCGCCGCTCGGGCGATTGCCGGCCGGACGTGCGCCGTACGGGCTGAAGCCCGGGTTGGCGTGGTCGGACGGGAAGCTCGGGGCATTGCCCGGATGACCATAAGGGTGCTTGCGCTGCTGGCCCTGGCCTGCGCCCTGGCCACCTGCACCGCCGCGGCCGGCACCGGCTGCGCCACCCGGGCGCGGCTTGCCGTAGGGGCGCGCCTGGCCATCAGCCGCGGCGCCGCGGCCCGGGCCGCGGTTGCCACCGGGGCCACGGCCTGCGCCGGGGCCTGCATTGCGGTGGCCGCTCGGGCCGGTGCTCACGCCGTCCGGCACGTACCAGGTGCGGAACGCGGCCGGGTTGCCTTCCGGCAGGCTGCGGTCGCCGCTGGGCTTGCGCTGCTTGAACGGCTTCTGCGACTGCTTGGCTGCGGCTTCACCGCTGACCGTCAGGCCGCCCTTGTTGAAGCCGCCACCCTTGCCACCACGGCCACGGCCGCGGTCTTCGCGGACGTTGTCGAAGCGGCGCAGTTCGCGGCCTTCGTCGGCAGTGTTGTGGCCGTTGACGTAGGCATTGCCACGGCTGCCCTCGCGCGATACGCGCAGTGCGGTCTTGGCGGCGCGGCGCTGGCCGATCACCGGCTGCAGGGTCAGTGCCGACGGGGTGCCTTCTTCCAGCTTCAGCTGGGCGCGCAGCGCCTCCACCTGCTGGGCCGGCAGCTCGACGGACTGGCCGCGCAGCAGTTCGCGCGGCAGTTCGATCTTGCCGTAACGGGTGCGCTTCAGGCGGCTGACCTGGCAGCCCTGCGATTCCCACAGGCGGCGCACTTCACGGTTGCGGCCTTCCTTCACCACCACGCGGAACCAGTCGTGCGAGTCGGTGCCGCCGATGCGTTCGATCTCGTCGAACTTGGCCGGGCCGTCTTCCAGCGCGACGCCACGGGCGAGGCGGTCAACGATGTTGTCCGGCACCTTTTCTTCGCCTTCCGGGGCGCGCACGCGCACCACGTACTCGCGCTCCACCTCGAACGAGGGGTGCATCATCGCGTTGGCGAGTTCGCCATCAGTGGTGGCCAGCAGCAGGCCGGTGGTGTTGATGTCCAGGCGGCCGATCGCGATCCAGCGTGCGCCCTTGAGCGGCGGCAGCGCCTCGAACACGGTCGGGCGGCCTTCGGGATCGTCACGCGTGGTGACTTCGCCTTCGGGCTTGTTGTAGATCAGCACGCGCGAGGGATCGGTCAGCGCGCTGGCAACAAAGGCGCGGCCGTCCAGGTCGATCTTGTCGCCGCTCTTGATCGACTGGCCGGTCTGGGCGGTTTCACCATTGACCTTGACCAGGCCGTCGGCGATGCGCTGTTCCAGCGCACGGCGCGAGCCCAGCCCGGCCTGGGCCAGGACCTTGTGCAGGCGTTCTTCAAGCTTGGGCTGTTCGGTGCTGGCTTCGCGCTTGAGCGAGAGCTTGTTCAACGACAGCTTGCGGGGGGTGTCACTCATCTATTTGCTCCGGCCGGCGTTTTCTGCGTCGGCCTCAGGTTCGGGATCGGCTTCGTCAACAGCCACGGTCGTCGTCGCGACGGCGATGTTTCCGGTGTCTTCCACTTCCGCCGCGCGCTCTCCCGGCGCGGCGTCGGGTTCGCCCGTGAGGGCGGTGTTGCTGGCCGGTTCGTCGGAGCCATCGGGTTCCGGCGTATCGGCGGTATCGGGGTTGTCTGCCGTGTTGGCGGCGTCGCCATCGGGCGTGGCGGCAACGGCGGCAAGCGGGGCGGCCGGTTGGCCGTCGCCGTCCAGCGGCAGTTGCGGTTCCAGCTCGCCGATGTCACGCAGTTCGGACAATGGCGGCAGTTCGTCCAGGCGCTTGAGCCCGAAGTAATCCAGAAAGCCCTTGGTGGTGCCGAACAGGGCGGGCTTGCCGGGCACGTCGCGATGGCCAATCACGCGGATCCATTCGCGCTCTTCCAGTGCCTGGATGATGTTACTGCTCACCGCCACGCCGCGCACCTGCTCGATTTCGCCACGGGTGATGGGCTGTCGGTAGGCAATCAATGCCAGGGTTTCCAGGGTGGCGCGGGTGTAGCGGGTCTTGCGCTCGGTCCACAGCCGGGACACCCAGCCGTGCACCTCGTTGGTGATCTGGAAGCGGAACCCGGAGGCTACCTCCACCAGCTCCACGCCACGCCCGCTGCAGCCTTCGCGCAGCAGCTCCAGGGCGCGCTCGATGCTGCCCGGCGGTGCCGGCTCGTCTTCCGGAAACAGACCCTGCAACTGCGCCAGGGTCAGCGGCTGGCTGGATGCCAGCAGCGCGCCTTCGACTATGCGGTTGATCAGTGGTTGATCCATGCGTCCTGTGGCTTGTTCAGGCGGGGTCGGTGGCGTCGGCATCATCGAACTCGCTGGAGAACGACAGCGGTGCGTTGGTGTTGCCGGCGGCGAGGGACTTCACGTAGATCGGGGCAAGCGGTGCTTCCTGCACGATGTCCAGCAACTGCTCCTTGGCCAGTTCCAGCATGGCCAGGAAGGTCACCAGCACGCCGAGTCGTCCTTCCTCGGCACTGAACAGCGATTCGAAACGGTAGAACCTGCCATCTTCCAGATGGCTGAGCATCTCGCCCATGCGCTGGCGCACGCTCAGCGCCTCGCGCTTGATGGCGTGGCCGCTGAACAGCTCGGCGCGCTTGAGCACGTCGTGCAGCGCCATCAGCATTTCCTTCAGTTCCACCGGCGGCGGCAGCTTCACCGCGGCATGCTCGGGCACGAAGGCATGGGCCATGCTGGTGTCGCGGTCCTGGCGGGGCAGGCTGTCGATGTCTTCGGCAGCCTGCTTGAAACGTTCGTACTCCTGCAGCCTGCGCACCAGTTCGGCGCGCGGGTCTGCCTCGTCACCCTCCACGCTGGGCGGGCGTGGCAACAGCATGCGTGACTTGATCTCGGCCAGCATCGCGGCCATCACCAGGTATTCGGCGGCCAGCTCGAAGCGCAGCTCCTGCATCACGTTGATGTACTCAACGTATTGCTTGGTGATCTCGGCCACCGGGATATCCAGGATGTCCAGGTTCTGCCGGCGGATCAGGTAAAGCAGCAGATCAAGCGGGCCTTCGAAGGCATCGAGGATGACTTCCAGCGCATCCGGCGGGATGTAGAGATCCTGCGGGATCTGCAGTACCGGCTGACCATGCACCATCGCCAGCGGCATTTCCTGCTGCTGCGGGGCATGGGGCGGCGCTGGCGGGTTCGCGACGTGCGCGAGTTCGGAAGTCATCAGGTCGACATTGGTATTGCGAGCCTTACGCGCCCCGGGGTTACGGCCCGGGATGGTTCCTGCCCTTGAGTATTGCGATCCATGCGCGCTGGCCGGCGCGCTTCCACACATCAACAACACGGCGCGCCGCAGACACGCGGCACATCTATCCAACGAGGAGGTCGTCTACGCGGTCCGGGAGAGGTCTGCGTCGGTTGAACGACGGGGCGCCGGGGCCTGCCGTCGCACCGAGCCGCTACTGGCCGGCTGCGTGCAATGGCGTAAAGAGTAATCGCCGGGTAGGGGCCATGTCCAGCGTTGTGACGCTAGACTTGTGGTCTTTCCATTCAGCGGACAAGGAGAATTTGCCCGTGTGGTACGTGATTGAAGGCCATGATGGCGAGCAGGTACTGGCTGCGCGCATGCAGGCCAGGGCGGCACATCTTGATCGGCTAAAGACATTGTTGGCCGAAGGCAGGCTGCTTCTGGCCGGTCCCTGTCCTGCCATTGACGCCGAGGACCCGGGTGAGGCCGGTTTCAGCGGCAGCGTGGTGATTGCCAGCTTCGAAGACCTGGCCGCTGCCCGTGCCTGGGCTGACGCCGATCCCTATGTGGCTGCCGGGGTCTATGTTCGGGTGGATGTGCGGCCGTTCCGCAAGGTGCTGCCATGAACCGGTTGGAGCGTATCCGGCTGGCGCTGGAGGCGGCCCTGGCCCCGCAATTGCTGGAGGTCGAGGACGACAGCCACCGCCATGCTGGCCATGCCGGTGCTCGTGATGGCCGTGGTCACTTCAATGTGACGGTGGTCAGCGAGGCGTTTGCCGGCAAGCCGCCCTTGGCGCGGCACCGTACGGTGTATGCGGCGTTGGGGGAAATGATGCAGACCGATATCCATGCCCTGTCCATCAAGGCATTGACCCCGGCCGAACACGCCGGGCTGGGCTGAACGGAAACCGGCCGGGGAGGGCAGGCTGAATGGACAGGCGATGTCTTTTTGAGACATCGTCCAGTAACAAACTGTTTACACAGTATCCTGAAAACGTTTACAGTCGGGCCCGACCCCGAATTGCGGAGGGCACGGCGGTGGCGAAGTCGGCAATCACCATCAAGGATGTTGCCAGGGAGGCGAATGTCTCCGTTGCCACCGTGTCGCGCGCGCTCAATGGCCACGACAATGTCGCCGAGCCGGTGCGCAAACTGGTGCGGGACGTGGCCAAGCGGCTGCGCTATACCCCGCACGCGGCTGCCCGCAGCCTGAGCAGCCGCAGCACCCAGACGCTGGGGGTGGTGCTGCCGGATCTCTACGGCGAATTCTTTTCCGAACTGATGCGCGGCATCGACGGTGTGGCAACTGCCCACCGTTGGCACCTGCTTGTGTCCAGCTATCACGGCGATGCGCAGCAGCGCGGCGCGGTGCTGCAGGCCATGCGTGGCCGCGTGGATGGCGTGCTGGTGCTGTCGCCCTATGCCGGCGACACCGAGGCGCTGGTCGAAGACCTGCCCGATATTCCCTGTGTGCTGATCAATACGCCGTTGGCAGATGCGGCGTTGCCGGTTTTCAGTGTGGACGATCACGCCGGTGCGATGGCGATGACCCGGCACCTGCTGGCATCGGGCTACCGGCGCATCGCCTTCATCGGCGGCCCGGAGCGCAACCACGATGCCCAGCAGCGCCTGCGCGGCTTTCGCGAGGTGATGGCGGCGGCGGGGGCCCAGGCCACGGCGATAGAACTGCCGGGCGCGTTCGATGAGGCATCCGGCCACCAGGCCGGGCTGGCCCTGCTGGCGCTGCCGGAGTTGCCGGACGCGGTGTTTGCCGCCAACGACATGATGGCGCTGGGGTGTCTGTATGCACTGCAGCAGGCGGGCGTGCGCGTGCCTGCGCAGGTGGCGGTGGCGGGCTTCGACGATATCCCGCTGGCACGGTTCGTTCACCCGTCCTTGACGACGATGCAGGTGAGCATCGCAGGGCTTGGTGAGCAGGCAATGACGCATCTGCTGCAATTGATCCAGGACCCGCAGGCGACGCAGGCGGCGGGTCTGATGTTGGTTCCAAGCCTTGTCGTGCGGGGCTCCACGGCCCAGCGCGATCCCGTTTAGACACGCCAACCCGGCATAGACCGGGCGGACCGACAACCCCGTTATTCAACGGCTCCATGCCGCCACCTTGGGAGAGGTGAAACATGAAACAGATTGCCAGGACATCCACGCCCACACGAAAGCTGCTCAGCTGCGCGCTGGCCAGTTGCCTGTTGCTGGGTGCTGCACCGGTGTTCGCACAAAGCACCGGCGCCACCATCCGCGGCCAGGTGATGGCGGATTCGGCCCCCGCCGCGCAGGCGCAGGTCACTGCAACCAATATCGCCACCGGCCTGACCCGCAGCGTGCAAAGCACGGCCAATGGCGGCTATTCGTTGGCCGGCCTGCCGCCGGGTACCTATAAGGTGGATGTGAATGCCGGTGGCAAGACCACCACCCAGAACATCACCGTGGCCGTGGGCCAGACCGCCACCGTCAACCTGGGCGTGGGCGGCGTGGCGGAAACCGCTGGCGGTGCGGCGACCACGCTGGATGCGGTGCAGGTGACGGCGCAGGCCGTGGTGGAGACCAAGACCTCGGAAGTGGCTACCTATGTCAGCCAGCGCCAGATGGAGGCGCTGCCGCAGGCATCCCGCAATTTCCTTGCGTTTGCCGACACCGTACCCGGCATGGTGTTCGAGACGCGTTCCAACAGCACCAGCCAGCTGAAAAGCGGTGCGCAAAGCGCCAATGGCGTGAACGTTTTCATCGATGGTGTCGGCCAGAAGAGTTACACGCTGGCAGGCGGTATCAGCGGGCAGACGCAGAGTCAGGGCAATCCATTTCCGCAGCTGGCGATCGGTGAATACAAGGTAATCACCTCCAATTACAAGGCGGAATACGACCAGATCAGCAGCGCGGCGGTGACCGCGGTAACCAAATCCGGTACCAACGAGTTCCATGGTGATTTCTTCTGGGACAAGACCGGCATCCGTGATTGGCGCGAATCCACCCCTATCGAGGATAAGCAGGGCTTCAAGAATCCTTCCGGCGAAACGCAGTACGGTGCTGCTTTTGGTGGCCCCATCGTCAAGGACAAATTGTTCTTCTTCGTCACCTATGAGGGCAAGGAGTTCGAGCGCCCGCGCACCGTGCGTACCGATGATTCGGTCAATGGTGCGGCGTTGATCCCGGAACTGGCGCAGTATCTGGTTTCCACCAGCGTGCCGTTCAATGAGGACCTGTGGTTTGGCAAGTTGACGTGGCAGCCAGGCGATGCGCACCTGTTCGAGCTTTCGACCAAGCGTCGCAGCGAGTCGGAGATCACCGATATCGGTAACGGTACCAACTCCGTGCAGTCCGGCAAGACCAACGACAACGACAGCACTCGTTATGACCTGCGGTATCAGTTCAACAGTCTCAACTGGTTGAACGATGCGCACCTCACCTACGAAGACGACACCTTTAATCCCCGTGCGATGTACCTGACCAATGGGCAACGCTATGCGGCCTGGACGCAGGGACCGAATCCTTCGGAAATCGGAACGTTCATCCATCTGGGCGGCGGCGCCGACTTCCAGAACAAGGGACAGAAGGGCTGGGGCTTCCAGGATGACCTGACCTTCATGGGCTGGGAGCGCCACACCATCAAGATGGGTGTGAAGTTCAAAAGCATCGATCTGAATTCCTTCGAACAGCAGCCATACAATCCGCAGTTCCGCTACGACTACTACGCCAACCTGCAGGCCGGTAACACCAGTGTCGCCGACATGGTGCCGTACGAGGTGCAGTTCGCGCCGAGCTATGCGGGCGCCCGCAATATCGAGTCCAAGAACAAGCAGTACGGTATCTACATCCAGGACGACTGGGATGTGACCGACAAGCTGCAGTTGAACCTTGGCTTGCGCTATGACTACGAAACATCGTCCAGTTTCGAGGACTTCGTCACCCCGCAGGGCGTGGTGGATGCATTGCGGGGTTGGGCCAACGTCAACAATCCCAATGTGGACTATGACTACAACGACTACATAAGCACCGGCAAGAATCGCAAGCCGTTCAAGGACGCCTGGCAGCCGCGGCTTGGTTTCTCATATGACTTGTTCAACGACCAGCGGCACGTGATCTTCGGTGGCGTAGGCCGTGCCTACGACCGTAACGTGTTTGATTACATCGCGCTGGAGCGCTCAAAGGGAGCTTTCCCAAGTTTCACCTACAGGTTCAATACGCCGAACCACCCCTGTGACGTGGGTGTTGGCAATTGCATAGCGTTCGATCCGTCGTACTACGACCGTGAGAACCTGTATGCGCTGATCGCCGGGCCGTCGCGGGCGGGTGCAGAAGTGGACCTGATCAACAATGACCTCAAGGTTCCGTATTCGGACCAGGTGAGTCTGGGCATGCGCAACATCGTCCAGGTCGGCGGGCAGGACTGGAATACGTCCGCCGCCGTCGCCTACATCGAGAGCCATGACGGCATTCTGTTCACCCTTGGCAACCGTCGTGCCGATGGTAGCTACCATGGCCCGGGTGCATCCTTCGGCAGTTCGCCGTGGGGAGATCCGCTGCCCGGCTATGGCAACATCATCAAGGCGGACAACGGTGTTGAAACACGCATCACGCAGGTTCTGCTTTCTGCCGACAAGCCGTTTACCAGCGAGTCGCCCTGGGGCGTGACGCTGGCCTATACCTATAGCGATGCAAAGGAGAACCGTGGCAACGCGGCCAACAGCGACGAGCATTATTCGTTCGATTATCCCAATTTGGACGATGTCGCTTTCGTGCCATCGGTCGGCATTTCCAAGCACCGCTTTGTTGCCACCGGCATTGTCGAGTATTGGGGCTTGCAGTTCTCAGCCAAGCTGACCGTGGCTTCCCCGCCGGGCAAGGACTCGCTGAACTGCTATTTCGTGGATGGTTGCAACAACGGCTATTTCGAGACGCTGTATTTCAGCCCCTCGCGCCAGCGACAGTTGGATCTGGCCATCCAGAAGGAATGGGATACCGGTACTGACCTGAAGTTGCGGGTCCGCGGTGATGTGTTCAACGTCACCAATGATCGCAGTTACACCAACTTCAATACCAACCGTGGTGACTACCAGAACGGTGTGGCGGTCCCCAATCCAAACTTCGGCAAGCGTAGCAACGACGAGATCCTGGCCAACCTGCCCAGGACGTTCAAGCTTTCATTTGGTTTGCACTGGTAACGCTGTGCCCCGGCTGCCGCACTGGCAGCCGGGGCATTGCGCAGGATCGATGCAGGTGTGTCGCGGGATTGCGACGGTTCGTTCTCACAACTCTGGATGTCGTCTTGAGCATGTCATTTTCTCCGCGGGTTCTGGTTGGTGTTGCCGGTGGTTGCTTGCTTGCCTTGCTGGGAGGCTGCGGCAAGGCGCCGGAGCCGGCCATGCCCAAGGTATTGCCGCAGGTGATCCTGATCGAGGCCAATCTGCCACCGCGCCCGATGAAGCCGGAGCTGCCGCCGCTGTTCGATGACATCGAGCGGCGCACCTTCCAGTTCTTCTGGGACACCACCAACGAGCAGAACGGGCTTACCCCGGATCGCTATCCGTCACGCCCGTTCGCCAGCGTAGCGTCGGTAGGCTATGCCTTGACCGCCTATCCGATCGGCATCGAGAACGGTTGGGTCAGCCGCAGCCAGGCGGTGGACCGCACGCTGCTGACGCTCAGGTTCTTCCGTGACCTGCCCAGCGGCCCGCAACGCACCGGCAAGGGTGGCTACAAGGGTTTCTATTACCACTTCCTCGACATGCAGGAAGGCCGCCGCTATGACAGCTGGGTGGAACTGTCCAGCGTGGATACGGCGTTGTTGCTGATGGGCGTGTTGTTCGCGCAGTCGTACTACGACGGCGACGATGCACGCGAGAAAGAGATCCGACAGATTGCCGACACCATCTATAAACGCGTTGACTGGCCGTGGCTGCAGCGCAACAAGCCGCTGGTGTCGATGGGCTGGTTCCCGGAGAGCGGTTTCATCCAGCATGACTGGATGGGCTACAACGAGGCGATGATGCTGTACATCCTGGCCCTGGGTTCACCGTCACATCCGGTGGAGCCGGATGCCTGGACGGTATGGACGCGCACCTATGACAACGACTGGGGCGTATACCAGGGGCAGGAATACCTGTCGTTCGGGCCCTTGTTTGGCCACCAGTACAGCCACGTCTGGATCGATTTCCGCGATATCCAGGACCCGTACATGCGCGAGCGCGGCATCGACTACTTCCTCAACAGTCGTCGCGCTACGCTGGCCCAGCGTGAGTACGCCATCGAAAACCCGATGCAGTGGAAGGACTACGGCGAGAATGTCTGGGGTCTGACCGCAGGCGATGGCCCACAGAACACCACCCAGGAATACAAGGGTGAGCAGCGCCAGTTTCGCCACTACTCATCGCGTGGCGCCGGCCTGCGCGAGAACTTCGACGACGGCACGATCGTGCCGTCGGCGGCGATTTCTTCGTTGCCATTTGCCCCGGAAGTGGTCATTCCCACCACGGTGGAAATGCACAAGCGCTACGGTGACTACCTGTACTCCAGCTATGGATTCCTGGATTCGTTCAACCCCAGCTTCAACTACGACATCCCGCTGAAGACCGGTCGCTTGATCCCCGACCGCGGCTGGGTTGCAAGCGACTACATCGCTATCGACCAGGGCCCGATCCTTGCCGGTATCGCCAATTACCGCAACGATTTCGTCTGGGACGTGATGAAAAAGAACCCGTACATCCGCAAGGGCTTGGAGCGGGCGGGGTTCACCGGTGGCTGGTTGGCACCGGAAGGCAGCTTCCAGCCGCTGCAGAAGGACGAACAGGCGGCCTCCGCGCGGGCGGCCGGCATTGCCGAATCCCGTGCGGCCGCCGCCGCCGAGCAGAAGGCCGCTACACAGCAACCGGCGGGCTCGCGGCCGCAGCAGCAGTGAGCCCGTGATGAGGCGTCTGCTGGCCATGTTTGCCCTGCTGATCCTGCTGGCTAGTTGCAAGCCGGCGCAGCAGGGCACCACCTTGCGGTTCTGGGCGATGGGCCGCGAGGCCGAGGTGGTGGGCGAGTTGATCCGCGAGTTCGAGGCGGAAAACCCGGGCATCCGCGTCGAGGTACAGAACATTCCCTGGACGGCGGCGCATGAAAAGCTGCTCACCGCCTATGCGGCCGATGGCTTGCCCGATGTCTGCCAGCTGGGCAATACCTGGATTGCCGAGTTCGCCACCCTGCAGGCGTTGGAGCCGTTGCAGGCGTATGTGGATGCGTCGCACACGGTGCAGCAGCAGGACTATTTTGCCGGTATCTGGGACACCAATGTGGTCGAAGGCCAATTGGTGGGTGTGCCGTGGTATGTGGATACGCGCCTGTTGTTCTACCGCAAGGATCTGCTGCGTGCGGTGGGGTATTCGCAGCCGCCGCGCACCTGGGCCGAGTGGGAGCAGGTCAATGCGGCCTTGAAGCAGCACATGGGCGACCGGGGCTATCCGGTGCTGATGCCGCTCAATGAGTTCGAGCCGCAGCTTTCGTTCGCCCTGCAGCAGCAGGACCCCTTGCTGCGCGATCATGACACCCGTGGCAATTTCCGCAGTGCCGGTTTCCGCCGCACGTTGGCGTTCTACGACAACATGTTCCAACAGGGGTGGGCCCCGAAGATGTCGGAGACGCAGATCTCCAACGTCTGGGATGAGTTCTTCCGTGGCTTCACCGCGTTCTATCTGTCCGGCCCCTGGAATATCCGCGAGTTCCGCCAGCGCCAGCCTGCCGGGCTGGAAGGCGAGTGGGGCACGGCGCCGTTGCCTGGGCCCGGGGGGCCGGGTGCCGGCATTGCCGGCGGTACCAGCCTGGTGGTGATGCGCTCCTCGCAGCAGAAGCAGGCGGCCTGGAAGCTGATCGAGTTCCTGTCGCGGCCGGACATCCAGCAACGGTTCTACACGATCATTGGCGACCTGCCGCCGCGCCGCAGTGCCTGGCAGTCAGCGGAGTTGACCGGTGATCCACTGACGGCGGCGTTTGCCGACCAGTTGGAGCGGGTCAAGCCCACGCCCAAGGTGCTGGAGTGGGAACGCATCGCCCAGCAGATGCGGGTAGTGACCGAGCAGGTGGTGCGTGGTGGCTTGCCGCAGGACAAGGCCGTACAACAGCTGGACCAGCAGGTGGACGACATCCTTGCCAAGCGCCGCTGGATCGTCGAACAACAAGCTGCGGGCAATGCTGCGGAGGGGCACCCATGAAACAGCGTTCGCTGGCAGGTTGGGTGTTCGCGGCACCGGCCTTGATCGTGATCGGCCTGTTCTTCGGGGTGCCGGTGCTGTCAGCCTTGGCGCTGAGCCTGACCGACTTCGATCTCTATGCCTTGGCCGACACCCGCAACCTGCGCTTCGCCGGCCTGGACAACTACATCGACCTGCTGCAGACGCCGATGTTCTGGAAGTCGCTGGGCAACACTGCGTACTTCGTGGTGATCGGCGTGCCCTTGTCCATCGCGCTGTCGCTGGGTGCGGCGTTGCTGCTGAATGCGCCGGCGGCGCGGTTCAAGGCCTTGTTCCGCACCGCGCTGTTTGCGCCGGTGGTGACCACGCTGGTGGCGGTGGCGGTGATCTGGCGCTACCTGTTCCATACCCGCTATGGGCTGGTGAACTGGGGGCTGGGGCAGGTGGGCATCAATCCGGTGGATTGGCTGGGTGACCCGCGCTGGGCCATGCCCACCATCATCCTGTTCGCGGTGTCGAAGAACTTCGGCTACAACATGGTGATCTTCCTGGCAGGCCTGCAGGCGATCCCCAGGGACTTGTACGAGGCAGCACGCATCGACGGCGCCTCGCGCTGGCAGCAGTTCCTGCACATCACCCTGCCAATGCTGGGGCCGGTGCTGCTGGTGGTGGGCGTGATCACCGTTTCCGGTTATTTCCAGTTGTTTGCCGAGCCCTATGTGATGACCCGTGGTGATCCGCTGCAGAGTACGGTCAGCGTGCTGTATTTCATGTTCGAGGAAGGCTTCAAGTGGTGGAACCTGGGCCGCGCATCGGCCGTGGCCTTCCTGCTGTTCCTGATCATCCTGGCGGTGACTACGGTGATGCTGCGCGTGGGCAAACGCAAGGAGCTGGTATGAGCCGGGCAGGCACAGGGCGCGAGATCGGCCAGTCGCGGTGGCATGGCTGGTGGGTGAACGCCGGGTTGGTGCTGCTGGCGATGGTCAGCCTGGCGCCATTGGCGTGGATGGTGTCGGTGTCGTTCATGCCCAGCGGCCAGGCTTCGCAGTTTCCGCCGCCGCTGCTGCCCTCGCAGTCAACGCTAGCCAATTATCACGCGCTGTTCGCGCGTACCGGCATGGGGCGCAACTTCATCAATAGTCTGCTGGTGTCGGTGGGTATCACGTTGGGGTCATTGCTGTTCAATACCCTCGCCGGTTACGCATTCGCCAAGCTGCGCTTTGCCGGCCGCGAACGGATCTTCCAGACCTTGCTGGCCGCGCTGGTGATCCCTGCGCAGGTGGCGATGCTGCCTCTGTTCCTGCTGATGAAGCAGATGGGGTTGGTGAATACCTTTGGTGGCGTAGTGGTGCCGGCATTGGCCAGCGTGTTCGGCATTTTCCTGGTGCGCCAGTACGCGCGCTCCATACCCGATGAACTGCTGGAGGCTGCGCGCATTGATGGTGCCAGCGAGGCGCGGATCTTCTTCCAGATCGTGCTGCCCATGCTCAAGCCGGTACTGGTGACGCTGGCGATCTTCACCTTCATGGGCGCCTGGAACGACTTCATGTGGCCTTTGATCGTGCTGACCGACCAGGAGCACTACACCTTGCCGGTGGCGCTGGCCAGCCTGTCACGCGAGCACATCATGGACGTGGAAATGATGATGGCCGGTGCGGTGGTTACGGTGCTGCCGGTATTGCTGTTGTTCCTGGTGTTGCAACGCTATTACATCCAGGGGCTGCTGCTGGGCAGTGTCAAAGGCTGACTGGTACTTCCTTCTGCAACCAAGCGCGTTGCAGGCCGCACTTCTTTGCGAAAATCCGGTGCTTGCCACCGGCAGTATTGGAACCTGGAAATGATCAAGCGTTGCTCCATTCTTGCGATTGCCGCCTTGCTGGGTGGCCTGGCCGCGCCGGCATATGCGGCAGTGCTCGCCAAGTTTGACGACGTCAATGCCTGGCAGCTGACCACATCGCCACAGGTCAGTGGATCGTTGCGCCCGGTGAGCGGCAACAGTGGCCGCGCCCTGTGCCTGGACTATGACTTCCATGAAGTCTCCGGCTATGCGGGTATCCGCCGGGCGGTGGACGTCAGCTGGCCGGAGAACTACCAGGTGTCGTTCGAGCTGCGTGGAGACTCGCCGGCCAACGACCTGCAGTTCAAGCTGGTCGATGCCAGCGGTGACAATGTGTGGTGGGTCAACAACACCGGCTACACGTTCCCGAAGAACTGGACCCGGGTGACCTACCGCAAGCGGCATATCGACAAGGCCTGGGGGCCGGACCCGGACAAGACCCTGCGCCGCAGCGCCGCGGTGGAGTTCACCATCTACAGCAAGGTGGGCGGACGCGGTACGGTCTGCTTCGACCAGCTGACAATGCAGCCACTGCCGAAGGAGGACACCTCGGCGCTGACCACCTCGGTGATCGCCGATACGGCTACCGCGCTGCAGCAGCGTATTTCCGATGGCAAGCCTGATACGGTCTGGATCAGTGGCGGCGTCAAGCAGCAGACCATCAGCCTGGACCTGGGCAAGGTGCGCGAATTCGGAGGAGCGGTGGTGCAATGGGTGCCCGGCCTGGAAGCGTCGCGTTACCTGGTGCAGGCATCGCGCGATGGCCGCGAATGGCGGAAGGTGCGCGAGGTAACTGCCGGGACCGGCGGCAAGGACTGGCTGGCCCTGCCTGAAACCGAAGCGCGCTACCTGCGCTTTGATCTGATCGACGGCCCCAACTGGCGTTACGGTATCCGCGACATCAGCTTGAAGCCCCTGGATTTTGCCGACACTCCCAACGACTTCGTCCGTAGCGTTGCGGCCGACCTGCCAAGAGGATCGTTGCCACGTGGTTTCAGTGGCGAGCAGTCCTATTGGACCTTGCTGGGTCTGGATGGCGGCAGCGACCAGGCATTGATCAGCGAGGATGGCGCGCTGGAAGCGGTGAAGTCGGGTTTCAGCATTGAGCCGTTCGTGCTGCTGGACGGCAAGATGATCAGCTGGGCCGACGTAAAAACGGTGCAGGGTCTGCTGGATGGCTACCTGCCGATGCCTTCGGTGGATTGGCAGCATGACGCAATGGGGCTGCAGGTCAGTGGCTTCGTGCAGGGACGCCCGGGGCAGTCGCAGCTGGTCGCGCGCTATCGCCTGCATAACACCGACAAGCAGGCGCATGACTACCAGCTGGCGCTGGCGGTGCGGCCGTTCCAGGTCAACCCACCTACCCAGTTCCTCAATACCGTCGGCGGCGTGAGCCGCATCAATACGCTTGCGGTGCAGGCCCAGCAGGTTGCGGTCAACGGCCAGCCGCGGGTCTTTGCGACGCAGGCTGCGGATGCTGTCTTCGCCAGTAGCTTCGACAGCAAGTTGGACGTGATCCACCTGGCAGCCAACCAGTTGCCGTCTGCACACGAGGCGCATGATGCGGATGGGCTGGCGTCCGGTGCGCTGGTTTACAAGTGGACGCTGGAGCCGGGCCAGAGCCGCGAGGTGGTGCTGGTGCTGCCACAGGCCGGCACCTGGCAGATGCCGGCACAGTTCGATGCCGACAAGGCACAGCAGCAGGTCGCGGCGATGTGGCGGCAGAAGCTGGACCAGGTGCAGCTGCAGTTGCCCGACGCCGGCCAGCCCTTGGCCAACACCCTGCGCACCGCGCTGGCGCATATGCTGATCTCGCGCGTGGGCCCCAGCCTGCAGCCGGGCACGCGCTCCTACGCGCGCAGCTGGATCCGCGACGGCGCGATGATTTCCGAAGGCCTGTTGCGGATGGGGCGCCGCGATGCGGTGCGCCAATACGTGGACTGGTATGCGCCCTACCAGTTTGAAAGTGGCATGGTGCCGTGTTGCGTGGATGCGCGCGGCAGCGATCCGGTGCCGGAAAACGACAGCCATGGCGAGCTGATCTACACCATCGCCGAGTACTGGCGGCATACCGGTGACATGGAGTTCCTGCAGCGCATGTGGCCGCATGTGCAGGGCGCGTGGCGCTACATGGAGCAGCTGCGGCTGAGCGAGCGCACCGAGGAAAACCGCGCGCGGCACCCGGGCTTCTACGGGATGATGCCGGTGTCGATCAGCCACGAAGGCTACTCGGCCAAGCCGGTGCATTCGTACTGGGACGACTTCTGGGCCCTGCGCGGTTACAAGGACGCGGCCGACATCGCGGTCGCGCTGGGCCATGAAGAGGACGCGGTGGCGATGTCCGCGTCGCGCGATGAGTTCCGTCAGGACCTCAACGACTCGCTGCTGGCGACGATGCAGGCGCACAACATCGACTTCCTGCCGGGGTCGGTGGAGCTGGGCGACTTTGATGCCACCTCGACCACCATCGCATTGGCACCGGGGGGCGAGCAGGGCAGGTTGCCGCAGCCGGCCTTGAACACTACCTTCGAACGCTACTGGGCGCAGTTCGTGGAGCGCCGTGATGGCAAGCGCCAGTGGAAGGATTACACCCCGTACGAATGGCGCAACGTCGCTGCCTTCGTCCGCCTGGGCTGGCGTAGCCGTGCCTGGGAAGCCACCGAGTTCTTCTTCAAGGACCGGGTACCGCCGGCATGGAACCAGTGGGCGGAGGTGGTTTCTTCAACGCCGCGTACGCCGTTCTTCGTGGGTGACCTGCCGCACGCCTGGGTGGCGTCGGATTTTGTCCGCTCGGCCTTGGACATGTTTGCCTACCAGCGCGAAGTGGACGATGCCATAGTGCTGGCGGCCGGCGTACCAACGGCATGGTTGAGCGGCAAGGGCATCGCGGTGGATGGGCTGCACAGCGCACATGGCACGGTGAAATATCGGCTGCTGCGCAGTGACCGGCAGCTGCTGCTGGAGGTGCCGCAGGGCCTGCAGTTGCCGGCCGGCGGCATCGTGCTGCCGTGGCCTTATGAGGGCGCGCCAGGTGCGGCGAGCATCAACGGTGAACCGGCGCAGTGGGAAGGCAGCGAGCTGCGGATCAGCAGCCTGCCGGCGAAGGTTGAGATCGAGGTCCCAGCAGACCAGCGTCGCAACGAGCGAAGCAAGCGCTGAATGCTTCTTGCCCCTTCTTTGCGCAGCAGGGGAGGGTCGGGGAGGGGTAGGCTTTGCTCCCTCCCTTGCGCAGCAGGGGAGGGCTGGGGAGGGGTAGGCTTCTGTCTCCGCCACTGCGCAGCTGCAGCCCCCTCCCTGCCGAGGACTCAGGCGCCGCGGGCCGCCTTGACGATGGCAGCCGCCGCAGCAGCGGACTGCTTCACCTCGTCCCACTGGCCGTTGCGGATCCACGCATCCTGCACCATCCACGAACCACCGATGCAGACCACGTTCTTCTGCGACAGGTAGTCGCCTGCAGTGGCTTCGGTGATGCCGCCGGTGGGGCAGAGCTTGAGCTCGGGGATCGGGCCGGCAACGCCCTTGATCATCGCCAGGCCGCCGACGGCGGTGGCCGGGAACAGTTTGCAGATCCGGAAGCCGCGGGCAACCAGCGCCAGCAGCTCGGTAGGCGAGGCGGCGCCGGGTACTACCGGCAGCGGTGCCTCGGCCAGCGCGTCGGCCATATGGGCCGGCGTGCCCGGGGTCACCAGGAAATCGGCGCCGGCATCGATGGCCTGCTGCATCTGTGCCACGGTCAGCACCGTGCCTGCGCCGACCACCACATCGGGCAGTTCGCGCTTGAGCATGGCCAGTGCTTCCATTGCCACCGGCGTGCGCAGGGTCAACTCGATGGCCGGCAGGCCGCCTTCAAGCAGGGCGGCGCTGACCGCACGGGCCTGGTCGAGGGTGTGCACAGTGACAACCGGCAGGATGCCTGCGGCGGTCAGCAGTTGCTCGGCGCGGTCCTGGTGCTTGGCAATACTCATGGTGTCCTCTCTTCAATCTGGTCTTGAGTGCCTTGATGCGGGCATCGGGAGTCGAAATTGGTGTTTCGCAACAGCGGCTGGCACAGCCGGATGCGACTTCGCGTTCCGTTGCGTTGTTCGGGGGCGGCGACCACGGTCGTCCGCGTATCCCCAATCCCGAATTTTCAGGCGTCCTTGGCTTCGTGCGGGGCCGCCGCGGCGGCGGCATCGTGGCCCAGGTCGTACTCGGCGTCGTATTCCCACAGGCTGCCGTCCGGGTGCATCGGGCCACAGGAGATCGACACCGCGCCCTGGTCGGCCGGGCCGACAATGCGGCGATTCATCGCGAACAGGTTGCGGCCCATGTCGGTGCCGGCCGGCGCAGTGTTGGCGGCGATGCCGCGTGCAGCCCATTCGGCGGCGTCCACCAATACCTCCAGGGTGCCGGCCTCACCGTCCAGGCGGATGATGTCGCCTTCGCGGATGCGGGCGATCGGGCCGCCGCGCGAGGCTTCCGGGGTGACGTGGATGGCGGCCGGGATCTTGCCGGAGGCACCGGACAGGCGTCCGTCGGTCACCAGCGCCACGCGCCGGCCCTGGTTCTGCAACAGGCCCAGCAACGGTGCCAGCGAGTGCAGCTCGGGCATGCCGTTGGAGCGCGGGCCCTGGTAACGGACCACGGCAACGAAGTCCTGCGGCAGCGCGCCGGCGGCGTGCAGCTTGTTCAATACCTGCGGTGCATCGACGACAACAGCCGGGGCTTCGATGCTGCGGTACTGCGGTTTCACTGCCGACAGCTTGATCAGTGAACGGCCGATATTGCCGCGCAGCAGGCGCAGACCGCCCTGTGATTCAAACGGATTGTTTGCCGGGCGCACCACGTCCTCGTCACCGCTGATGGCATCGGCCGGCACGTAGCTGACCTTGCCGTCGGTCAGTCGCGGCTCCTGTGCGAAGGCGCGCATGCCGCCCTCGGCGATGGTGGCCAGGTCGTCATGCATCAGGCCGGCGTCCATCAGCTCGCGGAACACGAAGCCGGGGCCACCGGCGGCGGCAAAGCGGTTCACGTCGGCGTCGCCGTTGGGGTAGACGCGGGCCAGCAGCGGCACGATCTGCGACAGCTCGTCCATGTCGTCCCAGGTCAGCACGATGCCTGCGGCACGGGCCACCGCGATCCAGTGGATGGTGTGGTTGGTGGAGCCGCCGGTTGCCATCAGTGCGACCACGGCGTTGACGATGGCGCGCTCGTCGATCAGGTGGCCAAACGGACGGAAGTCATTGCCCAAGGCACTGATATCCAGCGCACGTGCGGTGGCGGCGCGGGTCAGCGCATCACGCAGCGGCAGCTCGGGATTGACGAACGATGCGCCCGGCAGCTGCACGCCCATGGCTTCCAGCAGCACCTGGTTGGAGTTGGCGGTGCCATAGAAAGTGCAGGTGCCCGGGGCGTGGTAGGAGGCCGATTCGGCTTCCAGCAGTTCCTCGCGGGTGGCCTCGCCAGCGGCGTAGCGCTCGCGTACTTCGGCCTTCTTCTTGTTGGGGATGCCCGGGGTCATCGGGCCGGCTGGCACGAACACCGCCGGCAGGTGGCCGAACGCCAGCGCACCGATCAGCAGGCCGGGCACGATCTTGTCGCACACGCCCAGGTAGATGGTGGCGTCGAACATGTCATGGCTCAGGCCAATTGCGGTCGACTGGGCAATGATGTCGCGCGAGAACAGCGACAGCTCCATGCCGCCGCGGCCCTGGGTGACACCGTCGCACATCGCCGGCACGCCGCCGGCCACCTGCGCGGTGGCGCCCAGCTCGCGTGCGGCAGTGCGGATCAGCTCCGGGTAGTGCTCGAACGGCTGGTGTGCCGACAGCATGTCGTTGTAGGCGGTGATGATGCCCAGGTTGGGCGTCACGTCGCCGCGCAGGCGGTCCTTGTCGGTTGGCCCGCAAGCGGCAAAGGCATGGGCCAGGTTGCCGCAGCTCAGGCGCGAGCGGAACGGGCCCTGGCGGACGGCCGCATCAATGCCTGCCAGGTAGGCCGCGCGCGATTTTTCGCTGCGCTGGCGGATGCGTTCGGTGATGGCATGGATTTTCGGATGCAGGCTCATTGGCGGTCAGCTATTGGAAGGGCGGGCATGGCCCGCCGTGGAGCGAAAGGGGCAGACAGGTGCGGGGGTTATGCGCACCAGTGCACGCGCAGCGGGTTGCCGGGGGCGTTGATCGCCGCCAGCACCGGGTACTGCTCGATGTCGTTGCTGGCCAGCACCGTTTCCAGCACGTCCAGCTTCTGCTTGCCACGCAGCAACAACAGGCGGTTGGGGATAGGCGCCAGGCCGGCGGGGGTCAGGGTGATGCGCAGGTGCCAGTGCTTGGCCACCGGGCAGCCGGTGGCGTCCAGCGCGGCGTAGGGGTGGGTGCTGGCCAGTGCATGCGGCAGGTCCTTGGACCCGGGGAACAGCGAAGCGGTATGGCCATCATTGCCCATGCCCAGCACCACCAGGCACGGCGGGCGCGAGTGCTCGGCCATCAGGTTGGCGGTATGCACGCAGTCGGCGATCGACTGGCCGACGCGCACCAATGGATCGAAGTGCGCGCCCTCGGCACGGTTGAGGAAGCTGTCGCGTACCAGCCAGGCATTGCTGTCGTGGTCCTGCGGTGAAAGCCAGCGTTCATCGGCCAGGCCAACTTCCACACGCGCCCATTCCAGGGGGTGCTCGGTCAGGCGCTGATAGGCCGGCGCAGGCGTGGTGCCGCCGGACAGCAGCATGCGCGCGCGCCCATGGTTGGCGATGTCCTGTTCCAGCAAGCCCGCCATTTCGGCGGCCACACCCTCGATCCAGGCCTCGTCATCGGCGTGGCGGATGAGGGTTACGCGGTCGGAAATAGCGGCGGTCATGCAGTTGCTCCAAGGCTTGCCCGTTGCATGTCCAGCGCATAGGCGGCGGCACCCAGCAGGCCGGGGTTGGGGTGGACGATAGCCATGGACGGAATCTGCGACATGGTCGCGCTGAAACGTCCCTTGCTTTCAAAACGTTGGCGGAAGCCGGAGTGCTGCAACTGCTGCAGCAGGCGTGGTACCAGGCCACCGGTGAGGAACACGCCATCCCAGGCACCCTGTACCAGTACCGCATCACCGGCCACGGCGCCGAAGATCTCCAGGAACACCTCCACCGCGCGTACCGCCACCGGGTCACCTTCAGCGGCTGCGGCGGTGACGCCGGACGGCTGCAGCAGGCCCGGGTCGGTGGCAGCCATCTCGCTGAGGGCGCGATGGATGTTGACCAGGCCGGGGCCGCAGACCAGGCGCTCGTTGGAGACCCGGCCGAACTGTGCCGACAGGATCTCCAGGATGCGTATCTGCTCCGGCGAGGCCGGGGCGAAGCTGGCATGGCCGCCTTCGGTGGCCAGTGGGTAGTTGCGCCCGTCGCGCACCACCAGCCCGCCCACGCCCAGACCGGTGCCCGGGCCGAGCACGCAATAGTTGCGTGGCTGGTCGCTGCCAGCCGGCTGCCAGCTGGCGCCGCCGACCTGGACCACGTCGTCATTGCCAAGCAGGGCAATGCACATGGCCTGGGCGACGAAGTCGTTGATCAGGTGCAGCTCGTTGAAGCCGAGCTGGGCGCGCGTGCGGGAGTTGGAAATGACCCACGGATGATTGGTGATACGAGCTTCATCGCCATCGACGCGGCCGGCGACGGCAAACACGCCGCTGTGCGCGCTGGCACCCCGTTCCTGCAGGTAATGGGCGGCCGCATCGGCCAGTGACGCAAACTGCGTCACCGGGTATTCGTCGATGCTGGCCTGGTCCAGCGGGGTGGCTGCGCGCAGGTCAGCCAGTGCGAAGCGGGCGTTGGTGCCGCCGATGTCGGCGACCAGTACGCAGCCAGCCTCCGGGCTCACAGGCCCGGCTCCGCACCTTCTTCATTGGCCAGGGCGGCGGGTAGGAAATGGCCGGACTGCAGCGGGCCCCAACTACCGGCCGGATAGGGTTCCATCGGCAGGTTGGCGGCCTTCCAGGCGTCGCTGACGCTGTCGATCCAGGCCCAGGCCGCGCGTACTTCGTCATCGCGCACGAACAGTGCGTGGTTGCCATTGAACGCATCCAGGAACAGGCGCTCGTACGCGATGCGGCGGTGCAGGCCGGTGGGCACGGACAGTTCCAGTTCCAGCGGCTGCAGTTCCAGTGCGCCCCATTCCGGGCCGGCCAGCGAGCTCATCAGGCCCAGCTGGATGTTTTCCTGCGGCTGCAACTGGAAGGTCAGGCGGTTGGGGGTCGCATTCCTGCGGTCGGGGCGCTCGAACAGCCAGTGGGTGACCGGCTTGAGGTTGACCTCGATGCGGGTGGTACGTTCCGGCAGGCGCTTGCCGGTGACCAGGTGGAATGGCACGCCGGCCCAGCGCCAGTTGTCGATATGGGCGGTGACACCAACGAAGGTTTCGGCCTCGCTGCCTTCCGGCGGCTGGTAGGCCTGTGCTGGCTGGCCATTGATGGTGCCGGCGGTATAGCGCGCGCGCACGCTGTCCTTGGCCGCGTGCTTGGCGTCCAGCGGGCGCAGCGCACGCAGCACCTTCACCTTCTCATCGCGGATGCGATCGGCCTCCAGCGATGCCGGCGGCTCCATCGCCACCAGGCACAGCAGCTGCAGGATATGGCTCTGCACCATGTCGCGCAGCGCGCCGGAGCGCGAGTAATACGAGTCGCGGCCATCCACACCGTCGCTCTCGGCCACGAGGATGTGCACCGATTCGATGTAGTTGCGGTTCCAGACCGCTTCCAGAAGCGTATTGCCGAAGCGCAGCGCCATCAGGTTCTGGACGGCGGCCTTGCCCAGGTAGTGGTCCAGGCGGAACACGCGGTCTTCGTCGATCAGCTTGCCGATGGACTGCAGGATTTCCTCGGCGCTGTCGCTGTCCGAGCCGATCGGCTTTTCCAGCATCAGGCGGTTGGGGGCGGCCAGTGCGCCGCCAAGGGACAGGCCTTCGCAGGTGGAGATGTACAGGCCGGGCGGAATGGCCAGGTAGCTGACGCACTTGCGGTGCACCAGGTCCTTCACGGCTTCGGCCACGGATTCGGCGTTGCGCAGGTCCACCGAGCGGTAGTCGATGCGGCGCAGCAGGTTGTTGATGTCATCCTGGCTGGCCTGCGGCATGGCCTGTTCCAGGCGCGGGCGCAGGATGTCATGGAATTTCGCGGTGTCGTGCGGCGACAGCGCCAGCGCACGCACACGGAAATCCTCGGGGAGCAGGCCGTCGCCAAGCAGGCGAAGCAGGGACGGGAACAGGTAACGCTGGGCCAGATCGCCTGTGGCACCGAACAGGAAAAGGGTGTCGTGCATGGCTCGAGTTTCGTGTGCGGATGACATCGTTGTCAATTATTTGTATGCGGGGCGTTCGCCCATAGCGGGCGGTGCCTGGCGGGTGCCGTCTGTTGCCAGCCGGCGGGCTGCTTCATGGCAATGCAAACGCCTGCCCGGGCGGGAGTTGGCCCGCTGCCGGTGCCGGGGAGGGCATGCCACGAAGGGAGTATGGATGGTGCCATATGAATATGCTTAACGTGCGTGTGGTTTCGGATGTATACGATTGCAACCCGGTGTTCGGTGCTGGCAGTGCCAGCTGTTCGCAGCCCGTGCAGGGCAAGCTGATGAGGTGGGCGTTGATGGCCAAGGTGCAGTTCGATGGCGTACGGAAGGTCTATGACAACGGACAGGTGGCCGTGCATGGCGCTACGTTCGATATCGCCGACGGCGAGTTGATGGTGTTGGTAGGACCTTCGGGGTGCGGCAAATCCACGCTGCTGCGCATGGTGGCGGGGCTGGAAGAGATCAGCGCCGGCACCCTGCGCATCGGCGAGCGTGTGGTCAACGACGTGGCGCCGAAAGATCGCGACATCGCCATGGTGTTCCAGAATTACGCGCTGTACCCGCATATGACCGTGGCCGAGAACCTCGCCTTCGGGCTGAAGCTGCGCGGGCACGGCAAGGCCGAGGTACAACGGCGGGTGCAGCAGTCCGCCGAGGCGCTGGGCTTGACCTCGATGCTGGACAAGCTGCCGCGCGCCATGTCCGGCGGGCAGCGCCAGCGTGTGGCCCTGGGGCGGGCGCTGGTGCGTGAGCCTTCGGTGTTCCTGCTGGATGAGCCGCTCTCCAATCTTGACGCGAAGCTGCGCCATTCGGTGCGTACCGAGATCGCCCAACTGCACCGCACGCTGGGCACGACGATGATCTACGTCACCCATGACCAGGTGGAGGCAATGACATTGGGACAGCGCATCGTGGTGCTCAATGAGGGGCGTATCCAGCAGATAGACACGCCCATGGCCTTGTACGAACGCCCCGCCAATCTGTTTGTTGCCGGTTTCCTTGGCAGCCCCGCGATGAATGTGCTGCGCGGCACCCTGCAGCGCGGGGTTGGGGGTGTGGTGCTGCGGCTGGCGGATGGGGGCGAGCTGCCGCTGGGCTCGGCGATGGTCGATCCGGCGTGGCTGGGGAGCGCAATGGCTGTTGGCATGCGTCCGGAGCATCTGCAGCCAGGACAGGGCGAGGCGTCGTTCATGGCCCGCATCGAGGGCATCGAGCCGGTGGGGAATGAAATTTTCGTCAACCTGCAGGCGGCCGGGCAGGCGCTGGTGATGCGGGTAGCACCGCAGACGCTGCCGGCAGTGGGGCAGGAGATATCGGTACAGGCGCTGTCCGGTGCACTGCATTTCTTTGACGCGGACAACGGTGAGCGGATCGGGGCGCAGCGTCAGGCGGCGTGAACTGCAGTGGCATACGGCCCGTCACCGCTTGCACGCCTTCTTGGTTGCGTAGCACCGGGGTGGTTCGGCCTTTGCCGGCCCCCCCGTTTCACGGCTCCTGCAGCTTGTGCGTCCTCCCTTTTGCGCAGCAAGGGGGAGGGCGGGGGAGGGGGCAATGTGTTTGGCGGAGCGCGAGCTGCGCGGCTTGCGTTATTGCTGCCAGTGGGGTCAGCGGGCGAGCCCATCCACTAGCGCGGCGATCCGCGTGGCGGCGGCGCGGATCTGCAGTTCGCCCTCGGTCAGTTCCAGCGGCAATACCGCCAGGGCGAGGTTGCCGGCGGCGCTGGCTACGCTGCCGATTGCTGCGCCTGCCTGCTCGACGCCGTCGCCAGGCGCCACCACGCCATCACACTCCAACAGCGCCAGCGAGCGCTTGGCCTTGCCCAGGAAGTGGGTGCGGGCGACGATTTCCTGGCCCGGATAGCAGCCCTTCTTCACGCTGTAGGCGGCCAATCTGTCCAGGCCCAACTGCTGCGGCGTCCATTGCTCACGCTGCGCCTCCACCAGCCGCGGCAGACCCAAGCGCAGGTCGCTCCGGCGCCAGATCAGCGCTTCGGCGTCGCTGGCGGCGTCGGCTGCGGCACCCAGGTGCAGGCTGCGGGGCAGGGCAGCGCAGCCGACATCGAGTTCGATCACGCCATCGTCAAGTTGCGCAATTACCGCGCTCTGCGCGGAAACCGGTGCGTGCAGTGCGCCGCTGACCGGCAGGTTGTCTGCAAGGCTGATGACGACCTTGCGGCGGAATACGAAACGCCGCAACTGCTCGGCCATGGCCTCGGCGCCGCCGTCGTGGCAGACCAGCAGCAGCCTGCCTGTATCCACCCGAACCAGCTGAAAGATAGACAGCACGCGGCCCTTGGCTGTCAGCCAGGTACTCCATTGCCAGTGTCCGTCGGCCAATGACGGCACGTCGTTGGCGAACTGCGCTTGTGCGAAAGCCACCGCATCCGGCCCGGAAAGAGAGAGCACCTGGGCGTGCGGGAGTGTGCGGAAACCGTTGAAAGCAGGGGCGAGGTTGTCAGACACGGTGCTGGGGACTAAAATTTGTGCGTTGCGAGACCGACAATGATAGGCCAAACAACCCCCACTCCCGAGCCCGAAGCTGAAGCCCCGCTGCCCCCCGACAAGCAACCGCTTGCCGAGGTCGTACCGGAGCAGAAGGAAATAGGCGGCCGCGGCGGACTTGATCCGGTGCGGTACGGCGATTGGGAGAAAAACGGGCGCTGCATCGATTTCTGAGCAGCGTTGAGCCAACGCGGCATTGAGCCGCCCAGCCGAGATACGAGTCAGCGAATGGCGAACAGACCCCGCCCCCTTTCTCCGCACCTGCAGGTGTATCGCTGGCAGATCCAGATGGCCACCTCGATCCTGCATCGAGCCACCGGCATCATTCTGGCTGTCGGCGCCCTGATCATCGCAGGCGGTTTGCTCGCCCTGATGATGGGCCCTGAGTCCTGGAACTGCTTCACCACCCATGCCAGTGCCTGGTACGGCAAGGTGATCCTGTTCGGTTGGACCTGGTGTTTCGCCTACCACCTGTGCAACGGCATCCGCCACATCGTGCAGGATTTCGCCATCGGCTATGCCAAGCCGACCTTCATCCGCAGCAGCTGGATCTCGGTGATCGCCTCGCTGGTCATCACCGCGCTGATCTGGGCCTATGTCTGCATGGGAGCGACCGCATGAGCAAGTTCCGTACCCCGCTCAAGAATGCGCGTGGCCTTGGCAGCTCCAAGTCCGGTACCGAGCACTTCATCCATCAGCGCCTGACCGCCACCGCGCTGGTCGCACTGACCATCTGGTTCCTGTGCCTGGTGCTGAGCCTGATCGGCGCTGACTACGTCACCGCGGTGGAAGCGGTGTCCAAGCCGTGGAACGCGATCCTGCTGGTCGGCTTCCTGGTCGCCATGTTCTGGCACGCCCAGCTTGGCCTGCAGGTGGTCCTGGAGGACTACATCCACAACTCGCTGATGGCCCTGGCCTTGCAGACCACGGTGAAGTTCATCGCCGTGCTCGGCGCCATCGTCAGCATCTTTGCGGTCGCCCGCATCGCGCTTGGGAACTGATACATGTCCGCTTACAACATCACAGAACACAAGGTTGACATGGTGGTCGTCGGCGCCGGCGGCGCTGGCCTGCGTGCGACCTTTGGCCTGGCCCAGAAGGGCCTGCAGACCGTCTGCATCACCAAGGTCTTCCCGACCCGCTCGCACACCGTGGCAGCGCAGGGTGGCATCTCCGCCGCGCTGGCCAACATGGGCGAGGACGACTGGCGCTACCACTTCTACGACACCATCAAGGGGTCGGATTGGCTGGGCGACCAGGACGCCATCGAGTACATGTGCCGTGAGGCCATCCCGGCCATCATCGAGCTGGAGCACTACGGCGTTCCGTTCTCGCGCACCGAAGAGGGCAAGATCTACCAGCGTCCGTTCGGTGGCATGACCACCAAATACGGTGAAGGCCCGTCCGCGCAGCGTACCTGCGCGGCCGCCGACCGTACCGGCCACGCCATCCTGCACACCCTGTACCAGCAGTCGCTGGCGCACAACGCGCAGTTCATGATCGAGTACTTCGCACTCGACCTGATCTTCGACGACGAAGGCGTCTGCCGCGGCGTGCTCGCCCTGGACATGGCCGAAGGCACCCTGCACCTGTTCCGTTCGCAGGGCGTGGTGCTGGCAACCGGCGGCTACGGCCGGGCCTACTTCAGCGCCACCTCGGCACACACCTGTACCGGTGACGGCGGTGGCCTGGTGGCCCGTGCCGGCCTGCCGCTGCAGGACATGGAATTCGTGCAGTTCCACCCGACCGGCATCTACGGCGCCGGATGCCTGATCACCGAAGGTGTGCGAGGCGAGGGCGGCATCCTGCGCAACAGCAGTGGCGAGCGCTTCATGGAGCGCTATGCACCGCATTACAAGGATCTGGCATCGCGTGACGTGGTGTCGCGCTCGATGACCATCGAAATCCGCGAAGGCCGTGGCGTCGGCGAGCACAAGGATCACATCCTGCTCGACCTGACCCACCTGGGCCCGGGCGTGATCGACAAGAAGCTGCCGGGTATTGCCGAAAGCGCACGCATCTTCGCAGGCGTGGACGTGCACAAGCAGCCGATTCCGGTCATCCCGACCGTGCACTACAACATGGGCGGCATCCCGACCAACTACCACGGTGAAGTGGTGCGCAAGGTCGGCGACAACCCCGATGCGGTTGTGCCGGGCCTGTACGCCATCGGCGAAGCTGCCTGCGTGTCGGTGCACGGCGCCAACCGCCTGGGTTCCAACTCGTTGCTCGACCTTGTGGTGTTCGGCCGCGCCGTGGCCAACCGTTGCGCCGAGACGATCAAGCCGGGCGCCTCGCACAAGACCCTGCCGTCCGATGCCTGCGACAAGGCACTGGGCTTGCTGGACAAACTGCGCCACGCCAACGGCGACACCCCGACTGCCGTCATCCGTGACCGCATGCAGCGCACGATGCAGGCCGACGCCGCCGTGTTCCGCACCAGCAAGACGCTGGAAGAGGGCTGCCAGAAGATGGCCGAAGTGTTCGATTCGTTCCAGGACGTCAAGGTTTCCGACCGCTCGCTGGTCTGGAACTCCGACCTGATCGAAACCTACGAGCTGAACAACCTGCTGCTCAACGCCGTTGCCACCATCAACTCGGCCGAGCAGCGCAAGGAAAGCCGTGGCGCCCACGCGCACGAGGACTTCCCGGACCGCGACGACGTCAACTGGCAGAAGCACACGCTGGTCACCGTCGACGACAAGGGCAAGTGCAGCTTCGATTACCGCCCGGTGCACATGTACACGCTCAGCGATGACGTGTCCGTGGTGCCGCCGAAGCCGCGCGTCTACTGATCCGGGGAACTACGAACATGGCTGAATTTTCTCTTCCCAAGAACTCCCAGGTCACCAAGGGCAAGCACTTCCCGGTCAAGGGTGGTGGCAAGAACCTGCGCACCTTCAAGATCTACCGTTGGAGCCCGGATGACGACCAGAACCCGCGTACCGACACCTACGAGATCGATCTCGATGCGTGCGGCCCGATGGTTCTGGACGCGCTGATCAAGATCAAGAACGAGATTGATCCGACCCTGACCTTCCGCCGCTCCTGCCGCGAAGGCATCTGCGGTTCGTGCGCGATGAACATCGACGGCACCAATACCCTGGCCTGTACCCGTGCCATTGCCGATTGCGCCAAGGCCGAGGTGCCGATCTACCCGCTGCCGCACATGGACGTGGTCAAGGATCTGGTTCCGGACCTGACCCACTTCTACGCGCAGTACGCTTCGATCAAGCCGTGGATCCGTACCCAGACCCCGGCACCGCCGGATCGCGAACGCCTGCAGTCGCCGGAAGACCGCGAGAAGCTGGACGGTCTGTACGAGTGCATCCTGTGCGCCTGCTGCTCGACCAGCTGCCCAAGCTACTGGTGGAACGGCGAGCGTTACCTGGGCCCGGCGATCCTGCTGCAGGCCTACCGCTGGATCATCGACTCGCGTGATGAAGACACCGGCGCACGCCTGGACGACCTGGAAGATCCGTTCAAGCTGTACCGCTGCCACACCATCATGAACTGCGCACGCACCTGCCCGAAGGGCTTGAACCCGGCACTGGCAATCGCCGAGATCAAGAAGTTGATGATGGCCCGCCGCGCTTGATGCGTCATGCCTTCTCCCCTCGGGAGAAGAGCCTGTCCCCGCGAAGGCGGGGATGCCCCGTAGGGGCGGATGAGGGTCCGGGCGAAGCCTGCTGCCCTCGATTTCGCAGGAGCTTCGCTCCAACCCTCACCCCAACCCCTCTCCCTGTGGGAGAGGGGCTTTGGTATCAGAGGTATCCGAAGCCATGCAGACCGAAGACGAAATCCTGTTGAAGAAACTGCGCTGGCGTTGCCGCCGTGGCATGCGCGAGCTGGACCAGCTTTTCGGTCGGTATCTTGACCGCCGCTGGCTGGATGCGCCGGCTGAAGAGCGCGCGGTTTTCCTGCAGTTGCTGGACACCGAGGACGATAAGTTGTGGCGCTGGTCCATGGGCTACGAGGCCTGTCCCGATGCCACGCAGGCAGCACTCATCAGTTACATCCGCGCCCTTCCGGTGTGAGTGGCGTCCCTCGCGCTGGTTGACCGGCGCTTTGCTGGGCCTGTCGTTGCTGGCGGCCGTTGCCCTGTTGAACTGCGATCTTGAATTGCACCTGGCCTGGCCGCTGGCCATCGCGGTGCTGCTGCTGGGTGCGCACCAGGTGCGGGCCGAAGCCCGCAAGCCCGCGCGTCAGCTGCTGCTGCCGTCGCCGCCAGCCCCGATGTGCGTCGATGGGGTGAGCGTGCAGGGCCCGGTTCTGCTGGAACGCGGTCCACTGCTGTTGTTGCGTTGGCACCAGGGCAGGCGCCGCCATCAGCTGCTGTTCTGGCCCGATACCCTGCCGCGCGCCCGGCGACGTGAACTGCGACTGGCCGTTCGTGCGCATGGCGTTTCCCGCAGGCCGGCGTCGGTGGCACCATAGCGACACCTTCCGGGCCCAAACGCATGTTCAAACCCTTACCCGTCGCAATCGGATTGCGCTACCTGCGAGCCAAGCGCCGCAACGGCTTCATTTCCTTCATCTCGATGGCATCGATCCTCGGCATTGCGCTGGGCGTCACGGTGCTGATCACCACGCTGGCGGTGATGAGCGGTTTCCAGAAGGAAATCCGCGACCGCCTGCTGCAGATGTCGGCCCATGCCACGGTCAGTGCCGATGGCGAGCCAATGGCCAACTGGCAGCACGCCATCGATGTGGCAACCAAGGACCCGCGTGTTGCCGGTGCCGCGCCTTATATCGAGATCCAGGGCATGTTGTCCGGCGCCCGGGTGCAGGGTGCCATCGTGCAGGGCATCGACCCGGCGCAGGAATCCAAGGTGTCGGTGTTGGCCGAGAAAATGACCAAGGGTTCGCTGGACGACCTGAAGCCCGGCGAGTTCAACATCGTGCTGGGGAAGGAACTGGCAATCTGGTTGGGCGTGGATGTCGGCGACAACGTGGTCGCCACCCTGGCCGAGGTGCAGGGCACGCCGATGGGGGCGATGCCGCGGGTCAAGCGCTTCACTGTCAGTGGCATCTTCGAGGCGGGTTCCAACGAAGTGGATCGCGGCGTCGCCTTCACCAACATGCAGGACATGGAACGCGTGCTGCGCATGGACGGCGTTACCGGCGTGCGCCTGAAGATGCATGACATGGACCAGGCCTATACGGTGGCACGCGATCTGGCGGTCAACCTCAACGGCTACTACCGGGTCAGCGACTGGACCCAGGAAAACGCCAACCTCTACCACTCGCTGCGCATGGAAAAGACGGTGATGGGCATCCTGCTGTCGCTGATCATCGCCATGGGCGCGTTCAACCTGGTGTCCTCGCAGGTGATGCTGGTTACCGACAAGCAGGCCGACATCGCGATCCTGCGTACGCTGGGTCTCACGCCCGGCGGGGTGATGCAGGTGTTCATGGTGCAGGGCACCTTGATCGGCGTGTTCGGCACCATTGCCGGCGTCATTGGTGGTATCGCACTGACCTTGAACCTGGAGCGCATCCTTGGCCTGATCGAGTCCGCCTTCAACATCAAGTTGCTGCCGGAGGACGTGTATTACATCACCGGCCTGCCGACCGACATGCAGACCGGCGACATCGTCACCATCACCGTGGTGGCCCTGCTGATGAGTTTTGCAGCGACCTTGTACCCGGCGTGGCGTGCGGCCCGCACCCAGCCGGCGGAGGCGCTGCGCTATGAATGAGAAAGCATTGATGGAATCGGTTATCCGCGCCGAAGGCCTCGGCAAGACCTATGCCGAGGGCAAGATGCATACGCCGGTGTTCGACGGGCTGGATCTGGATGTGGCCGCCGGCGAGACCGTGGCCATCGTCGGTGCCTCCGGCGCGGGCAAGAGCACGTTGCTGCACCTGCTGGGCGGGTTGGACATTCCGACGGCCGGCGAGGTGTATGTTGCCGGGCAACGGATGTCAGCCCTGTCCGATACCGAACGTGGCCGGCTGCGCAACCGCTCGTTGGGCTTCGTCTACCAGTTCCACCACCTGCTGCCAGAGTTCACCGCGCTGGAAAACGTGATGATGCCGGTGATGCTGGGGGGGCGCGATGCGGCTGGTGCCAGCCAGCGCGCCAAGGCGCTGCTGGAATCGGTGGGTCTTGGGCACCGTCTTGAGCACAAGCCCGGGGAGCTGTCCGGCGGTGAGCGGCAGCGCGCCGCGGTGGCACGTGCGTTGGTCAACCAGCCCGCCTGCGTGTTGGGTGACGAGCCCACAGGCAACCTGGACGACAAAACCGCAGCCACCGTTTTCGAACTGATGCTGGAACTCAACCGTGCCCAGCGCACCAGTCTGGTGCTGGTTACCCACGACCGTGGCCTGGCGCGCAAGCTGGACCGCGTTCTGGAGCTGCGCCAGGGACGTTTGTACCAGCTGGCACGCAGCGAAGTCTGAGCTGGCACGGCTGCTGAACGGTTTTTGCGACAGCTCGCGTTTACCCGTGTTCAGGTGGATGATGGGGTCCTTGGTTCCGCTGTACCCGTCGTTCCGTGTGAGGAGTAGTGCCATGAAAAAAATGCTGGTCGCGGCAATGCTGGCCGCAACGTTGGCAGGCTGTGCAACCACGGGAAAACTGAGCAGTGACGAGCGGCTGCAGCTCTATCGCAGCCATGCCGGTGCGCCCGTCAACAGTTTCAAGTACTTTGGATCGCTCAATGGCTGGACGGAGTTGGGCGACAGCGCTCTGGCCGTATGGACCCGGCCCAACGAGGCCTGGTTGTTGAACCTGGGTGGCCCGTGCATGGATCTGTCGTATGCGCCCGCGATCACCGTGACCAACATGATGGGGCAGGTATCGGCGCGGTTTGATCGGGTGATCGTGCATGGCAGCGGCCCGATGGCACACGTACCTTGCCGGATCGACAGCATCCAGCCGCTGGACGTAAAAGCGCTGCGTGCATCCGAGAAGGAAATGCGCGAGGCCAAGATCGCCGAACGTGCCGCCGACCAAGGCGGCGAAACGAACTGACGTAGGCACGACACGTAGTGCGACTGCGTTGAGGGGCCGCGTTGAGCCCCTCTCCCGTTTTACGGGAGAGGGGTTGGGGTGAGGGCCGCTTTCGGGCTTTGCCGGTAAAGCTTCTGCCGAGCATGGCTCGGCACTACATGTGACACGACTTCGTTGGGGCTGGATCGAGCCCTTCTCCCGTTTACGGGGTGAGAGGACAGCTTGCGAGCCATTGGTTCGCTGCTCATCGAACGCCCTTGCGCGAGGGCTGGGGCGCGGGCAGCTTTGCAGCTTTATCGGGAAAGCCTATGCCGAGCATGGCTCGGCACTGCCGGTGTTTGGTTTTACGGTGCTTCCGGGGCGACGTAGCCGGCCGGCTTTTCCGCACCGCCGGCGAACAGATATTTCACCAGCTCTTCCTCAAGGAAGGCGCGGTGCTTCGGGTCGCGCGGCGACAGCCGGTTCTCATTGATCAGCATGGTCTGGTGCGCCAGCCATGCGGCCCAGGCCTGCTTGCCGATGTTGGCGAAAATGCGCTGGCCCAGTTCGCCCGGATAGGGCACGAAATCCAGACCCTCGGTTTCGCGTTGTTCGTATTGGCAGAAGACGGAGCGGGGCATGGTGGTGTCCTGTCGAATCAATGTGCCGGATGACGATCCAGCAGTTTGCGGATGGGGGCGGGAAGGCCGAGTGCGGCCAGTTCGTCACGCGCTACCCAGCGTAGATCGGCATTGTCACCGACCTTGGACTTGAGTGCGACCTTGCGCAGGTGCAGCGTCTGCAGATGCAGGCGGTAATGGCTGAAGGTGTGCACGATCAGCGGCAGCTCGTTGGCGTTGTCGTAATCGCCCTTCACCGTGGCGGCGAACCATTCGCGTAGTTCGGTGTCGGTCTCGGCCTGCGGCAGGGTCCACAGCGAGGCCCAGATGCCGGTGGGAGGGCGCTTGAGCAACAGGATGCGGCCTTGTGCGTCTTCCAGCAGCAGCGCACTGGCCTCGCGTTCGGGCAGCACCTTGCTGGGTTTGGGGGTTGGCAGCGCATCGACCAGACCCTGCGCATGCGCGGCGCAATTGTTCTGCAGCGGGCACAGGATGCAGGCGGGCTTTGCCCGCGTGCACAGGGTGGCGCCGAAGTCCATCTGCGCCTGGGTGTAGTCGGCCATGCGCCCGGTCGGTACCTGCGTGACATGGGCCTGGGCTTGCGCCCACAGTTGCTTCTCGATGGCGGGCTGGCCGGGAAAGCCGCTGATGCCGTGATAGCGCGTCAAGACGCGCTTGACGTTGCCATCGAGGATGGCGAACGGGTCGTTCCAGGCTTGGCTGAGGATGGCCCCGGCGGTGCTGCGGCCTATGCCGGGCAGGGCGAGCAGGGCATCGAAATCGCGCGGCAGTTCGCCGCCGTGCAGCTCGACGCATTGCCTGGCTGCGGCATGCAGGTTGCGGGCGCGCGCGTAGTAGCCCAGGCCGGCCCAATGCGCCATCAACGTATCGTTGTCGGTCGCGGCAAGGTCGGCCAGCGTCGGGAAGGACTGTATGAAGCGCTGGAAGTACGGGATGACCGTGGCGACCTGGGTCTGCTGCAACATGATTTCCGACAGCCACACCCGGTAGGGCGAGCGCGGATGCTGCCAGGGCAGATCGTGGCGGCCGTGCTGGTCGAACCAGGTCAGGAGTTGGCTGGGGAAGTTGGGCATGGGCTCGCAGGCGATGGCTGGCGATTGCAGCTAGTCCCTTCTCCCGTTTACGGGAGAAGAGCCTGTCCCCGCGAAGGCGGGGATGCCCCTGAAGGGGCGGATGAGGGGAGCTCTTGCTTCTGCTCGTAGAGCTTACCCTCACCCCAACCCCTCTCCCGGCGGGAGAGGGGCTTTGGATCAGTTGCCGCCCAAGGCCTGCGGCAGCAGCGCATCGACGAAGGCTTCGGCGTCAAACACGCGCAGGTCTTCCGGGCGCTCGCCGATGCCGGCGAAGCGGATCGGGATGCCGAACTCGCGGGCCAGTGCGAACACCACGCCGCCCTTGGCGGTGCCGTCCAGCTTGGTTACCACCAGGCCGGTGACGCCGGCAGCGGCGTGGAACTGGCGCAGCTGCGAGAGCGCGTTCTGGCCGGTGGTGCCGTCGATCACCATCAGCACTTCGTGCGGTGCGGTGTCGTCGATCTTGCCCAGCACGCGGCGGATCTTGCTCAGCTCGTTCATCAGCCCGGTCTGGGTATGCAGGCGGCCGGCGGTGTCGGCGATCAGCACGCTGGTGCCGCGCGCCTTGCCGGCCTGCAGGGCATCAAAGGCGACCGATGCGGCATCGGCGTTCTGGCCCTGGGCGACCACGGCCACGCCGTTGCGCTCGCCCCAGATCTGCAGCTGGGC
>NZ_DLJW01000055.1:0-6641 GCF_002477705.1 Stenotrophomonas sp. UBA7606
GCCAACGCCACTCCCAGGGCGCAGACGCGGACCAGTGCATGGCGCCGGATGGGACGCAGGCTCAGGGCTTTGGTAAAAGTCATCGTGCTATCCCCTAATCAATCAACGATCGTCCAGTGCAAGCGAGGCTGGGCGTTCCAGCCAGCCACCCGCACCGTCCGGCACCAGTTCAATAAGCTCAATACCGTCTTCGCGCACACCCGTTACACGGCCATCGCTCTGGCCCATGTACACCCCGGGGCGCACGCGGTAGGTCACCTTGTCCGGGCCCATCACCAGGGCTACGGCACCCGCGCCGCTGCCAATGGTTCCAACCATGTCCAGGGCATCCAGCGGGAAGGACTCCAGCGGCTCCTTGCGGCGATTGGGATCCGGACGCAACTGGTTGTTGCCGTCATCGGACACCCAGGCGTCACTGAACGGGTCACGCAGGCCCTGCGCTGCATATTCGAAGGTTTCGAACTGCTGCATCACCGGCAAGGGCTCCAGCGGTTCAGCCGGGCGCTTGCGTACATCTTCAACGTACTTTTCAAGGTTGCTCACATCGCCCGGGCCGCTGGTGACGCCGCGCATGCAGCCCCCCAGCAACACCACGGCGGCCAGGCCCACGATCAGGGAGGAAGTCTTGCGCATGCTTACTTCCCTCCCTTTTTGGCAGCCTTGGCGGCGTCAGCAGCGAGCTTTTCCTGCTCTTCCAACTCGGTGTCGTCCAAGTAACGATAGGTCTTGACCGTACCGGCCAGCTCCAGAGCCCCGCCTGCGGTGATCACGCCCTTGGGATCCTTAGGCTTCAGGTTGATGTCATGCATGGTCAGGATGACCACGCGCGGCAGCGATGCCACACCACTGACGAACGCACCAAACTGGTGATACCCCCCCACCAGCCGCAGCGCGATCGGCTTCTCGGCGTAGAACTCCTTCAGCGACTCCGGTCCCGGCTGGAACAACTCGTTGTTCAGGCCGCTGGACAAGGCGGTCTGCGAAACATCGATGATCAGGTCAGGCATCTCGGTCTTGCTGGGCAGCTGGCGCAGCATCTGCTGCAGCACCTGCTCCATCTGGGCCAGCTGCTGCTTCAGGGGCTCCAGGTTGACCGCGCGCGCCTGCTCCTTCTCGAAGCTCTCGCGCAAGGTCACTTCCTTGGCCTCCAGTACTGCGAGCTCGTCACGCTGACCGCTTATCACCAGCAGGTAAGCCAGGGCCATGATGATCAAGGCCAGGATCACGCAGAACACCATCTTGGCATTGCGCGGCCAATTGCCGATGTTGTTGAAATCCAGGTCCTTGGCGTTGAATTTCTTGCTCACGAGCGAGCCTCCTTCTGCGCAGGTTCAACCTTGGCAGCCGGGGCTGCAGGCGCGGCCGGTGGCGTGGCGCTGGTCGGTGCCGGGGCGGCCGCCGGTGCCGTCACTTCCGCCGGGGCCGGGGCCGTTGCCGCGGCAGGCGCTGCAACCACTTCCGCCTGCTGATTGGCCGTTTCACCCGGTGCCGGCAGCTGGACCTTCAACGTGAATACGTAGGGCAAGGACTTGACGTCCACCACCTTGCTGCCCGCCTCCTGGGCGCGCGCTTCGATGATGGTCAGTTCCGGATTGCTCATCCAGCCCGAGCTCTCCAGGTTGCGCATGTAGGCACTGACGCGCGCATTGGACTGGGTACGCCCTTCCAGGGTCAGCGTCTCGCCTTCCTGCTTGAGCGCGGTCAGCACGACACCATCGGGAATGGTGCGCACCAGCGAATCGAACAGGTGCACCATCTGCGAGCGCTTGCCCTGCAGTTCCTCGATCACCCGCTTGCGGGCCAGCAGACGATCCTTCTGCTTGTCCAGGCGTTCGATTTCCTTGTTCTGCTCCTTGACCTTGGCGATCTCGGACTCAAGGAAGGCATTGCGTTCCTGCTGGCCACTGATCTGCTGGCTGTAGAAGAACCACAGCAAGCCGGACAGCACCACGCCGCTGAGCGCGGCGAAGCCCAGCATCGTGTAGAACTCGCGCTGGCGTTGTTTGCGGCGCTCCGCGCGCCATGGCAATAGATTGATCCGTGCCATCAGTCAAACCCCCTCATGGCAAGACCGGTCGCGATCATCAACGCAGGTGCGTCCTGGGCCAGGGCATGTGCCTGCACCTTCGGGCCCAGCGTCATCTGCGCCAGCGGGTTGGCCACCGTGGTCGCCACGCCCAGTTGCTCCTCGACCATGGTCGGCAGGCCCACCAGCGCCGCGCAGCCACCGGCCAGCACGATGTGGTCGACACGATTGAATTCGCTGCCGGCATAGAAGAACTGCAACAGGCGGCTGATCTGCTGCACTGTGGCTTCCTTGAACGGCTCCAGCACTTCAACCTCATAGCTCTCGGGCAAGCCGCCCTGGCGCTTGGCCAGGCCCGCTTCCTCGTAGCTCAGGCCGTAGCGGCGCATCACCTCGTCGGTGAGCTGCTTGCCACCGAACACCTGTTCGCGGCTGTACAGGCTGCGGCCACCACGCAATACGTTGAGCGTGGTCATGGTTGCGCCGATATCGACCAGTGCCACCACGCCATCACTGGGCACGGCCAGTTCACTGGCGACCAGCGCAAAGGCGTTCTCGATGGCAAAGGCTTCCACGTCCATGACCTTGGCGGTCAGGCCGCCCAGTTCCAGCGCGGACTGGCGCAGTTCCACGTTCTCCGAGCGCGATGCGGCCAACAGCACCTGCACCATCTCTGGATTGTTCGGAACCATGCCCAGCACCTCGAAATCGAGGTTCACTTCGTCGATGGGGTACGGGATGTAATTCACCGCCTCCAGTTCGACCTGCGCTTCCATGTCGTTTTCATCCAGGTCGGCCGGCATCGGGATCACCTTGGTGATCACTGCCGAACCGGCCACGGCTGCCGCTGCGCTCTTGGCACGGGTGCCTGAACGCGCCACAGCCCGTCGAATCGCCTCCCCGACGGCTTCGACTTCCACGATGTTCTTTTCCACCACCGCATTCGGCGGCAGAGGTTCCACGGCGTAATGTTCCACGCGGAAACGGTTACCACTGCGGGAAAGCTGAAGCAGCTTTACCGCAGTCGAGCTGATGTCGACGCCAATGATGGGCGTCTGACTTTTTGGGATAAGCCCCACGGATTCTCCCCTGCCGACGGGCACTTGGACGCACTTGTTGCGCCCGCGCATTAATAACGGATTTACAGCAATTGGCAACCACCCAAGGCCTGAGACGCGATCTGCATCACGGCATCGAAGTGATATCCCCTTACTCTCCCCAGAGTCCGGCCCCAGCCGTTCCCCTGCGTAATCTATACTCTGCGGCTACGAAATCCGCAATCGGGACCTCTGGATGCCACGTTTTCGCCGCTGGCTGCGCTGGCTGCTGGCCCTCTTCATCGCCCTCGCCCTGGTGGGTGCGATCGCCGTTGGCTCGCTCTATTACGTTGTCTCCTCGAAGCTGCCGGACGTGCAGGCCCTGCGCAACGTCGAGTTGCAGGAGCCGATGTATGTCTATGATAGTGAAGGAAAATTAATGGCGGTATTCGGCGAGACCCGCCGTTATCCGATCCAGATGAAGGACGTGCCGGAGCGCCTGAAGCAGGCCTTCCTGGCCACCGAGGACGCCCGTTTCTACCAACACGACGGCGTCGACTACAAGGGCGTGGGCAGGGCGATCTGGATGATTGCGCGCACCGGCTCCAAGGACGGCGTGCCCGGCGGCTCGACCATCACACAGCAGGTTGCGCGCCAGTTCTTCCTTAGCAGCGAGGTCAGCTACACCCGCAAATTCGCCGAGATCCTGCTGGCCCGCAAGATCGAGAGCGAGCTGAGCAAGGACGAGATCTTCGAGCTGTATCTGAACAAGAGCTTCTTCGGCAACCGCGCCTATGGCATCGGTGCCGCCGCCGAGTATTACTACGGCAAGAAGCTGGCCGAACTGGACCTGGACGAAATGGCCTCGCTGGCCGGCATTCCCAAGTTCCCGTCCAGCGGCAACCCGCTGAGCAACCCCGAGCGCGCGCGCCAGCGCCGCGACAACTATGTGCTGCAGCGCATGGCCGAACTGGGCTTCGTCACCCAGGCCGAGGCTGACGCGGCCAAGGCCGTGCCCATGCATGCCAGCCCGCACGAGCCGCCGGTGCAGGTCTATGCGCCGTACGTGGCCGAGATGGTCCGCCAGGAGATGATCGCCAAGTACGGTGAGGACGTGCTCAACAAGGGCTACCACGTCACCACCACCATCAACTCGGCGATGCAGGATGCCGCCAACCTGGCGGTACGCGATGGCCTGATGCTGTACGACCACCGCCACGGCTGGCATGGCGTGGAGCAGCATTTCGACGTCGCCGCCGATGCCGATGCCGCCGCCCTGGCGCGCAACATCGCCGGTATCCCCGCCCAGGCCGGGCTGATTCCGGCCGTGGTCGCCTCCACCGCGGCCGATGGCAGCGCCACCGTGGTGCTGGCCGACCGCCGTGAACTGGTGCTGCCGGTGGCGTCCAGCCGCTGGACCACCCGCAGCCCGGCCAAGCTGCTCACCCGCGGCGACATGATCCGCGTACGCGCCGGTGACAAGGACGGCGAATGGCTGATCGACCAGATCCCGCGCGGCCAGGCCGCGCTGGTCTCGCTGGATGCCGAGAGCGGTGCGCTGCGCGCCCTGGTCGGCGGCTTCAGCTTTGCCGGCAACAAGTTCAACCGTGCCACCCAGGCACGCCGCCAGCCCGGCTCCAGCTTCAAGCCCTTCATCTATGCCTCGGCCTTCGACAAGGGCTTCAACCCGGCATCGATCGTGCTCGACGCGCCCGTGGTGTTCCGCGACCGCCGCGGCAAGACCTGGCAGCCGCAGAACGACGGCGGCGGCTTCCGTGGCCCGATGCGCCTGCGCGAAGCACTGGTGCAGTCGCGCAACCTGGTCTCGGTACGCCTGCTGGACAGCGTCGGGGTCGACTACGCACGCAAGTACATCAGCGAGTTCGGCTTCCAGGAAGCGGAACTGCCGCCCAACCTGTCGATGTCGCTGGGCACCGCCTCGCTGACCCCGTTGTCGGTGGCCCGCGGCTATGCCGTGTTCGCCAATGGCGGCTCGCGCGTGGACACCTGGGTCATCGACCAGATCAAGGATCGCGACGGCACGGTGATCTTCAAGGAAAACCCGGCCATGGCCTGCCGCGGCTGCGGCGGGGCCGTCGCCGGTGCCGCCCCGGTCAACCAGGTGGTGGACGGCTTCAACTTCGGCGCCGAACCCGGCCCGACCGCCGCACACCCCCCGGCTGCGGCCGGCAAGCCGGACGCGCCGGCCGAACCGCCCAAGCCGACCAACCCGGACGCACGCACCGCACCACGGGCCATCGACGAGCGTACCGCCTACCAACTGGTGTCGATGATGCGTGACGTGGTCCAGCGCGGCACCGGCACCGCGGCCAAGGTACTTGGCCGCGAAGACGTGGGTGGCAAGACCGGCTCGACCAACGATCACCGTGACGCCTGGTTCTCCGGCTTCGGCGGTCCATTCGCCACCACCGTCTGGGTTGGCCGCGACGACTTCCGCTCGCTGGGCTACCGCGAGTATGGCGGCAAGGCAGCGTTGCCGATCTGGATCGACTACATGCGCACCGCACTGAAGGACGCGCCCATCGCCCGCAACGACCCGCCCTCAGGCATGGTCGAGGCAACCCTGAATGGCGCCACTGAGTGGGTGAAGACCGAGGATCTCGAACGCATGCAGGACTTCGATTTCCAGCAGCAGGACCAGGCCACCAACGACGCGGCCTTCGATATTTTCTGATCGTCGCACCGGCGGCGGGACGCAGTGCCCGCCGCCTGCCTACAATCGGGCCGTATCCCACTGGAACCGCCCGATGCCGCCCTCCCCGCTGTCCACCCGCCGCGCCCCGCGTGAGCGCTTGCTGATCGCACAGGAAGCGGCGCGCCTGATTGCCGAGAGCGGTATCCACGATTTCGAGCATGCCCGCCGCAAGGCAGCATCCAAGCTCGGCATCCACGAAGAAGCGTTGTGGCCACGGCTGGCCGACGTGGAGCAGGCGCTGCGCGAACACCAGCGGTTGTTCGCCTCCACCGAGCAACCCGGCGCCCTGCACCGGCGCCGTGAGTCGGCGATGCAGGCCATGCAGTTCCTGCATGCTTTCCAGCCCCGCCTGGTGGGCGCGGTATTGACCGGGCTGGCGGGCGACAACAGCCCGGTCAACCTGCAGTTGCACTGTGACGACGCCGATGCCGTCCAGCATTTCCTGCACGAGCAACGCATCCCCGCCGAGGCCCGCACCTGCGTATTGCAGTTGGCCGGCCATGCCAGCCGCCAGCATTTCCCCGGCTGGGAGTTTGCCGCCGATGGCATTGCTTTCGAGCTGGTCGTACTGCCCGAAGACGCGCTACGGCAGCCGCCGGTATCGCCTGACGATGGCAAACCGCTTCCACGCGCGACGCTGGCCCAGCTCAAGCTGCTGCTGGCTGCCTCACCGCCGCCGACAGGGGTGGCTTGAACTGCAACGTTTGCTCCGGTCCGGTAGTGCCGAGCCATGCTCGGCAATGGGCCTTGCCGTAGAGCCTCTGCCGCGCATGGCTCGGCACTACATGGCCTGGCTGGGCTCTTGCCGAGCATGGCTCGGCACTACATGGTCTGGCTGGGCTTTCGCCGAGCATGGCTCGGC
>NZ_DLJW01000056.1:0-12125 GCF_002477705.1 Stenotrophomonas sp. UBA7606
GAGTCGTGGGTGAACACGTGGATGACGTGCGCCGGGATCAGCGCGCTCATGCGCAGCGCGTTGCGGGCGTAGTCACTGAACACCAGGAAGGTGGCGTCGAACGGCAGGAAACCACCGTGCAGGGCCAGGCCATTGGCAATCGCGCTCATGCCGAACTCACGCACGCCGTAGTGCACGTAATTGGCATGCGGGTCTTCGCCGACCACGGTCTGCGCACCCTTCCACAGGGTCAGGTTGGAGCCGGCCAGGTCGGCCGAGCCACCGATGATTTCCGGCAACAGCGGTGCGAAGGCCTGGATGGCGTTCTGCGAGGCCTTGCGCGAGGCGATGTTCGGCGCTTCGGCCTGCACCTGGGCGATGTAGGCATCGGCCTGGGCAATGAAGTCGGCCGGCAGCTCGCCGTGCGAACGGCGGGTCAGCTCTTCGGCATCGGCCGGGAACTGTGCGGCGTACTTGTCGAACAGCTGCTCCCACTCGGCCTGACGCAGGGTGCCGGTGCCGCCAGCGCGCCAGCCGGCATAGATCTCTTCCGGGATCTCGAACGGGCCGTAGGCCCAGTTCAGCGCCTTGCGGGTGGCTTCCAGCTCGTCCTTGCCCAGCGGTGCGCCGTGGCTGGATTCCTGGCCGGCCTTGTTCGGCGAGCCAAAACCAATGGTGGTCTTGCAGCAGATCAGGGTCGGCTTGTCGAACTGCGACAGCGCCTGTTCGATGCCAGCCTTGATGCTTTCCGGATCGTGGCCGTCAACGCCGCGCACCACGTTCCAGCCGTAGGACTCGAAGCGTGCCGGGGTGTCGTCGGTGAACCAGCCTTCCACTTCACCGTCGATGGAGATGTTGTTGTCGTCCCAGAAGCAGACCAGCTTGTTCAGGCCCCAGGTGCCAGCCAGCGAGGCAGCTTCGTGCGAGATGCCTTCCATCAGGCAGCCGTCGCCCATGAACACCCAGGTGCGGTGGTCGACGACTTCGAATTCCGGGCGGTTGTAGCGCTGCGACAGCAGCTTTTCCGCCAGCGCGAAGCCCACGGCATTGGCCAGGCCCTGACCCAGCGGGCCGGTGGTGGTTTCCACGCCCGGGGTTTCATGACGCTCCGGGTGGCCGGCGGTGCGGCTACCCAGCTGGCGGAAAGCCTTCAGTTCTTCGATCGGCAGGTCGTAGCCGCTCAGGTGCAGCAGCGCGTAGTGCAGCATCGAGCCGTGACCGTTGGACAGCACGAAACGGTCACGGTTGAACCACTTCGGGTTGTTCGGGTTGTGACGGAGATAGTCGTTCCAGAGCACTTCGGCAATATCGGCCATGCCCATCGGCATGCCGGGATGACCGGACTTGGCGGCTTCTACCGCATCAGCGGCAAGGAAACGGATGGCGTTCGCCAACTGGCGGCGGGTGGGCTGCGTCATGGGTCGTCAGAATCAGGAGGCTCCCGCGGAACTGCGGGCGGCCTATTGTCCCACAAGCCCATGCCCGGGGCAGTGCGTAAAGACCTACCGCGGGCAGGCCCGTTTCACATTGCAGCGGATTCTGCGCTGTGCCCGCCCTTTTCCCCTCTTCTCAACTCCTCTTCCCCTCTTCTCAACTCCTCTTCCCCTCTTCTCAACTCCTCTTCCCCTCTCCTCAACTCCTCTTCCCCTCTCCCCAACCCCTCTCCCCCTCTCCCCAACCCCTCTCCCGCAAGGGGAGAGGGGCTCACTTTCCTGCAAGCCCAATGGCTGATGAGCACAACCACTCTCCCAAAGGGGCCAGCACGATCGACCTTTGCACCGGCGCAAGGGCCGCGTTAAGGCGTGAGGGTTGGGAGGGGGCGCGGCGAGCCACATCGCTCTCCCCCCCAAAGAAAAACGGCCACCCTGTTCAGGATGGCCGTCTCAGACGCAGCACCGGGGAATTATCAGGCCTGCGGATGGTGGCGCCCCACCTCGTCCTCACTCTCGCCGCGGGCCACCAGGGTGGTCAGGGCCAGGTCCCCCGTGACGTTCAGTGCGGTGCGGCACATATCCAGGAAGTGGTTCACGCCCAGGATCAGGCCGATACCCACCGGGTTGACCCCGACCATGCCGCAGATCAGCGCCACCACCGGCAGTGAGCCGGACGGGACGCCGGCCGTGCCAATGCCGCCAAGGATGCACACCACCATCACCATGAACTGCTGGCCGATACTCAGGTCCACACCGAAGAACTGCGCCAGGAAGATCACCGTCACGCCTTCAAACAGCGCAGTGCCGTTCTGGTTGGCGGTGGCGCCCACGGTCAACACGAAGCGCGAGACCTTGTGCGGGAAGCCCATTTCATCGGCCACCCGCATCGCGGTCGGCAAGGTCGCGTTCGAGGAGGCGGTGGAGAACGCCATCAGCGTCGCTTCCTGCGTCTCACGGAAGAACTGCAGTGGCGAACGCCCGGCCAGCTTCACCGCGATGCCATAACTGACAAACATGTGCACGCCCAGTGCCAGCACCACCACGCCCACATACGCGCCGAGCTTGACCAGCAGGCTGAAACCGAAGATGGCCGCGAGGTTGAACATGAAGCAGGCCACCGCATACGGGGCCAGGCGGATGACCAGATTGATCAGGGTCATCGAGATCTCGAACAGTCCCTCGATGGCCTTGCGCAGGGTGGCGACCTTCTCGGCCGGCGACAGCACCATGCCGATGCCCAGCATCAGCGCAAAGAACATCAGCGACAGGATCTTGCCGTTGTCCGAGGCGGCCTCCAGAACATTGTTCGGCACGATCGACAGCAGCATCTCCATGCCCTTGGGCTCGGAACCGATACCGGCCACGATTTCCTTGCTGCGCTCGGCATTCTCGGCCAGCAGCTGCGCGGCCACGTTGGGGTCCACGCCGGCGCCCGGCTTGAGCACATTGACCAGCACCAGGCCGATCAGCACCGCCACACCCGACAGCACCACGGTATAGGCCAGCGACTTCCAGCCGATCCGTCCCAAGGCGCGGATATCGCCCATCTCCGAGACGCCCATGACCAGTGCCGAGAAGATCAGCGGCACGATCAACATGAAGATCAGGTTGAGGAAGAGACCCGATACTGGCGTGGTGATGTAAGTGGTAACAACGTGCACCCAGTCCGCGCCGGGGCTGAGCAGGTGCACGATCAGGCCCAGCAGCAGGCCAACGCCAAACCCTATCCCGATTTTCCAGTGGAACGGCATCTTGGCGGGACTCTTTGCTGCATGGGCCATCGTTGGTTTTCCCTCGAGAATGGTTCAGCTTAGCAGACGGTTTGTGGCCGTCCTTTTCAGCTTTGTTCCGGATAGAGAGGGGCCAGCAGCGGTTTTTCCGCCACCGCTGGGCCACCACGCAAACGCGGGCCTGCCTTGAACACCTCGCGCAACCGCGCCCGCGCCTGGCTGACGTCGCCCTCGCCGCCCCAGCGGGCACGCTGCATGCGTTGCACCGCCTCACGCTGCTCGGCCGGCTCCAGCCGCTGGATCACCGCGTCCAGATCAGGCGCCGCAGCCATCGCCATCAGGATCCGCGCCACCTCGTCCAGGCCACCGCTGTCCAGCGCCCGCCGCAGATCGGCAGCGCTGTAACGCGAGCTGGGGCGGTCCCCCACCTGTGCCTGCAGCGTCTGTGTTGCCGGCGGCCGACGGCGACTTACCGCCCATACCAGGGTGACCAGCCACAGCAGGGCGAAACCCGCCGCCAGCGCTGGCCACAGCCACGCTGCACTGCCGGCAGTTGTCCCCATCGTCACCGTACTGGGCAGCGCCGTGGCAGCGGCCGCGGCCACTTGGCCCTGCGGTAGTGGTGGTGCCGCCAGCCCGGCCGTCCCTTGTGCCACCTGCAGTGTCAGCGCAGGCAGGGCGGCCGTCCGTGCCTGCCCGGTGGCCACGTCCCACCAGGGCATCTGGATGCCCGGCAAGCTCAGGGTGCCGGCCTGCTGGGGCACGATGGAATAGCGCCGGGTCAGCTTCAGCTGCGGGCTGCCGCCGGCAAAGGTTTCGTCATACTGCGGCGGCTCGGCGAATACCTGTGCCGCATCGCCCAGCGACGGCACCGGCAGCTCAGGGAACTGCGCCTTGGTGGCACCGGTGGCGGTCGCTTCCACCTCCACGGTGATCGCTTCGCCGGTGCGGCCACCGGCAGGGGCCGCGACATAGCGCAGCTGCAGGTTCTTCAGCGGCAGCCAGGGCTGCGGTGCATCGGCAGGGACCGCCTGCACCTGCAGCGTCTGGTCGGGGCCACGTGCACTCAACTGCCCACCGTCGCGGCCAAAGAAATCATCAAAGAAGCCGCCAGCTCCCTGTCCGCTGAAACGCGCGCCCACCACCTGCAAGGGCCCGCTGCGCTCCGGGATCAGCAGGAAACGACGTTCGACCACGTTGTAACGCCGCCCGCCGACTTCCCGCACGGAAGTGCGGTCATCGCCCACCCGCTGCAGCGATGCCCCCGCCGGCGTATCCAGCACCAGTTCGCCCGACGCCAGCTGGGTGGCGAAGTACAGCCGCACCACCACGCCCACGCTCTGCTGCACATAGGGGTTGCTGTCATCCACCTCGGTTTCGATGAAGGCCACTGCATCACCAGTGGCCGGGGCCAGCGGTGCCTGCCCCACCACCAGCCGTAACGGCGCGGTGCTGGCACTGCCCACACGCAGTGCCGGTACCGCCAATTCGCCATTGCGTCGGGGCGACAGCACAACCGTATGGACCGCGCGGTTGCTGATGGCGCCATTCTGCATCTGCAGCTGGCGGCTGCTGGTCTGGTTGCTGAGCGAGAACTCGGCCTGCAAGGGCGCGTAGTCCGGCGCCGCCGACTGCTCGGTTTCGATGTTGAGGGTGACGCTTTCGCCCAGGATGATGCTGTCACGGTCCAGCCAGGCACGGGTCTGTGCCTGCGCCAGGCCCATCACCAGCAACAGGCACAGCAGTACGCCGCATCGCGCCTGCGCGCGCCATTGAAACCTTGTCATCGTTGTTCCCGCATCCGGCGCTCATATTCGAGCTGGAATTTTGCTTTCAACAGCGCGCCGGGTTCGTCCGGCACACGCTGCATCCACGCCTCGACGGCCTGCCGCTGCTCGCGCTGCTCCGGGCTCATCGCCGCCACTGCCTTGGCCTGGGCGGCGGCCTCGCCGTCCTGCTGCGCCTGCTGACGCATGGCTTGGGCCATGCGCTCGCGCTGGGCCTGGTCCGCCTGTTGCTGCGCACCGGCATTCTCGGCCTGCGGCGTGTCCTGCCCACCCTGCTGGCCAGCATTGGCCGGGGATTGCTGTTGGCCTTGTTGGCCTTGTTGGTCTTGTTGGCCTCGCTGACCCTGCTGACCCGCGTCCTGCTCCTGCTGACCTTGTTGGGCATTACGCGGTTGGCCGTCCTGCGGATTCTGCTGGCCCTGCTGTTGCTGCTTGCCCGGTTCCTGCGGCGACTTCGGCGTGTCCTGTTGGTCCTTGCCCTGCTGGCCTCCGTTGCGCTGGCCCTTCGGTGGTTTGCGCTTGCGCGCGGCATCCACTGCGGCACGGTTGGCCACCGCATCGGCCATGCCCGGTGTGCGCTGGAGTGCCTGGTCGTAGGCAGCAATGGCCTCGTCATAGCGGCCCTGGCGGGCCAGCGCATTACCCAGGTTGTACAGGCCCTCGGCGCTGTCGATGCCCTGGAACTGCTTCTGCGCGGTGGCAAAATCGCCTTGCCGGTAGGCTTCCACGCCCTGCTGCAGACGCTCGTGCTGGCGCTGGTCGGCGCGTTGCCACCAACCGCCCGGCTCGGCGGCATGCGCCGGCTGCGCCAGCGGCAGTAACAGGCACAGTGCCAGCACCGCCATCGCGCCGCGCGGCCGGCGGAACGCCAACATGCCCAGCAACAGCAAAGGCAGCACCAGCCAATATCCTTCGTCCTGCCAGCTTTTGCCGGCATTGGATGTCGCCCTGTCCTGCGCCTGCAACTGCGGCTCCAATACCCCCAGCGCCTGCAGGTCCGACGAATCCCTGGCCAAGCGCTGGTAGCCACCCCCGCCGGCAGTTGCCAGTGCACGCAACGAGGTTTCGTCCAGGTGCGCCTGCTCGATGCCACCACGTACATCGCGGTAGGACGCCCCCTGCACGCTGCCCAGCCCCAACACCGATACCCGGTAGCCTGCCACGCGCAGTTGCGTGGCGGCGGCGACCGCCGCCGCATCTGCATGGTCGGTCAGCAACAGCACATCGCCCTGACGCGCGCCGGACTGCTTGAGCAGTGCACCTGCCCAGGCCAGCGCCTTGTCAGCCCTCTGCCCATCCACCGGCATCACCTCCGGCCCCAGGGCATCCAGGAACAAGGCCACATTGGCAGCGTCATCGGTCAGTGGCGCCACCGTGAACGGCTCCCAGGCGAACGCAATCAAGGCCACTTCACCGCCCTTGCGTTCACGCAGCAAGCTGGCCAGCTTGGCCCGCGCCTGCAACAGGCGCGATGGTGGCAGGTCGGCGGCACGGATGCTGGAAGACAGGTCCTGCACGATCACCAGCGGTGCCTTGGACTGCCACAACGGCTGCTGCACCTGCCGCCAGCTTGGGCCGGCCATTGCCAACACAGCCAACGCCACGCCCAACAGCAACCCCACCAGACCCAGCCAGCGCCGCTTTGGGCTGCCGCTGAGCAGATGCGGCAGCAGATGCGCATCCACGGCCGCGTGCCAACGCAGGCGCCTGCGCCGCAACCACACGCTGCCCAGCAGCGCGGCCGGCAATAGCAGCAGCGCCCACAACCACTCCGGTCGCACAAAGTGCAGCTGATGCCACAGGCTCATCGCCGCCACCCCCGCCATGCCAACGCAATGAGCCCAAGCAGCAGGGCAACACCCAGTGGCCAGGCATAGCGTTCTATGCGCGGGCGTACCGCCGGACCTGCATCCTTCACCGGTTCCAGCCGATCCAGTTCGGCATAGATGCCCACCAGTTCATCCGTATCGCGTGCGCGGAAGAAACGCCCGCCGGTTTCGCTGGCAATCTTCCCCAGCGTCTTTTCGTCCACCTGATCCTCGCCGCCGGGCAACTGCACGCCGAACAGCGAGCCTCCGCCGCTGGCGCCGAACGCCACCGTGTAAACCCGCACACCTTCGGCCTTGGCCAGGTCAGCCGCCTTCAGCGGCTCCAGTACACCGGCGGTGTTGACACCATCCGTCAGCAGAATCAGTACGCGCTGGCCTTCGGGCTGCTCACGCAGGCGCTTCACCGACAATGCGATGGCATCACCCAATGCCGTCTCGCGCCCGGCCAGGCCGACCACGCTGTCACGCAGCTGCTCGCGCACGCTGGCACGGTCGGCGGTCAACGGGGTCAGGGCATAGGCCTGCTGACCGAACACCACCAGGCCGATGCGATCACCCTCGCGTCGATCCAGGAAGTCGGCCAGCACGGCTTTCGCCGCGGTCAGCCGGTCCACTACCCGCGCACCCAGTTGCATGTCGGGCTCGCTCATGCTGCCGGACAGGTCCACCGCCAGCATCATCTGACGCGCCTGCCGGGGTGGCTCGATCGGCTCGCCCAGTTGCTGCGGGCGCGCAGCGGCAGCCACCAGGCAGAACCACGCCAGCCACAACAGCAGCGAGCGCAGCAGCGCCCCGCCCCGTCGCCGCGTCCCGCGCAGCGGCAAGCGGGTGGATTCATAAGGCACGCGCAAGGCCGGGCTGGCGTCCTCACGCAGTGGCCAGGCATACATCAGCAAGGGCAGTGGCAGTGCCAACCACAACCAGGGCCAGGCGAACTCCGGCACCCACGTCGGCAGCAGCGCAAGCAATGACTGCATCAGCGCGTTCCCGCCATCAGCGTGACAAAGCGCGCACGGGCCAGATCACATGCCCGCGCCAGCGCCGCTGCATCCAGCTGCGGACGAAAGCCGCCATCGAGCAGCAGGCGACCATCGCCCTCACTGAACTCTCGTCCCTTGGCGCCATCCAGGAACTGCAACCAGGCTTGCCCCTGCAACGACACCGCCTGTCGATCCACACGTCGCGCCGCCCGCCGCAGCAATTCCGATGCAGCCGCCAGGCGCGCCGGGCCGGCGGCCGCCGCCTGCAACTGGGTGTCGAACAGCGCCAGCCAACGCTGGCGACGCCGCCGCTGCAACCAACGCCACAGCAACCAGCCCCCCAGCACCAGCAGTACCGCAGCCATCACCAGCCACCAGCCTGGCGCCGGCGGCCAGATACCCGGTGCCGTGGGCAGATGCACGTCGCGCAGTGGCAGTTGTGCGCTCATCCGCCCTGCCCCATCACTGCACTGCCAAGCCAGGCATCGCTGGCAGCATCGCTGCTCAGGCTGCTGACCTGGATGCGACGCCCCGGCAGCTGCCGCAGCAGGGTTTCCAGGGGACCGACCAATGCCACATGCCAGGCCTCGCGTACCGACCCTGCAGCCAAGTCCAGCTGCATGCGTCCCTCCGGCGTAGCCAGCGGCAACACGCAATGCGGCGGGTCCATTTCCAGCGGGTCCACCAGCAGGATCAAACGTACCTCCACGTGCATTGCCAAGGCGGTCCAGGTGGCGGCGGGCACCCCTTGCGCGCTGGCAGGATCGGCCAGCACCACCGCCCGCGCGCCTGGATGCAGCAGCCGTGCGGCCTGCTCCAACGCGTACTGCAGGCCATCATCGTCAGCGGGCCGCTCGGCATACCACCGGCTGAGCGCATCCAGCGCACGCAATACCCCGCGCGTACCGCCGGCGGGGGGCACCAGCGCCTGCTGGCGGCTGCCGCGCAGCGCGGCCACACGGTCGCCATCACGCAGCGCCGACCAGGCCGCAACCGCGCCGGCACGCGCCGCCTGCACCGACTTGAAGCGGACGCGCGTGCCGAAATACAGCGCCGCAGCGGTATCGGCAACCAGCAAGGTGACCCGCTCGCGCTCGGTCTGGAATGTCTTGGTATGGGTGGAGCCGCTGCGCGCGGTCAATTTCCAATCGATATGGCGGGCATCGTCGCCAGCCACGTACTCACGTGACTCGGCGTATTCCATGCCACGCCCACGCAGCATCGATGCGGCCTGGCCACGCAGCGCATGACTGCCGCGACGTGCGGCCGGGCCGCGCACGGCGTGCCGCCGCAATGCGATCAGTTCGGACAGTTGCGGGCGAATGCCATCCGCTGCGCCCTGCCCGGCAGCCACGCCCACCGACGCGGGGGGCTTCATCGCCGCACCTGCGGACGGACCCTGCTTTCACTCAAGGCGTACACGATGATGCGCTCAGGGCAGCGGCACGCAGTCGAGCAAGGCGGCAACCAGACGCTCGCCATCCCAACCCTCGGCCGCTGCTTCATAGCTGGGCAAGACCCTGTGGCGCAGCACGTCGGCAGCCACCGAGCGCACATCATCAGGGGTAACGTAGTCGCGCCCGGCCAACCACGCCCGGGCGCGGGCGCAGCGCTCCAGCGCGATGGAACCGCGCGGGCTTGCGCCCCAGGCGATGCGTTTGGCCAAGGCGGCGTCGTAGGCGCTGGCATCACGCGAGGCCAGCACCAGCGCCACCAGGTAGCGCTCCAGTTGCGGCGCCATGTGCAGCTCGAGCACCTCGCGGCGCGCCGCCTCTATCTTCTGCAACGAGAGCTTCTCGACCAGCGTGCCGCGCGGTTGCAATGCACGCAATGCGCGCTCGCGTGCCAGCCGCAGGATCTCGGTCTCCGCACCGGCGTCGGGGTAGCCGATGCGCACGTGCATCAGGAACCGATCCAACTGCGCTTCGGGCAGCGGGAAGGTGCCTTCCTGCTCGATCGGGTTCTGGGTGGCCATCACCAGGAACACGTCGGGCAAGGGATAGGTGGTGCGGCCGACGGTAACCTGGCGCTCCCCCATGGCTTCGAGCAACGCCGATTGCACCTTGGCCGGGGCCCGGTTGATCTCGTCTGCGAGCAGGATGGGGTGGAAGATCGGCCCGGCCTGGAATTCAAAGCGTCCCTCCTGCGGACGCCAGATATCGGTGCCGGTGAGGTCGGCGGGCAACAGGTCGGGGGTGAACTGGATGCGCGCGAAACTGGCATCGATGCGCGAAGCCAGGGCCCGGATCGCGGTGGTCTTGGCCAGGCCCGGCGCGCCTTCCACCAACAGATGACCATCGGCCAGCAAGGCGACCAGCAGCCGGTCGACCAACAGCGACTGACCCACGATCTCGGCCGACAAGGCATCTCGCAGCGCGGTGAATTCCTGATGCAGGCCGCTCAAAGGCGGGGCCGCATCACTCTGTACGGGAAGCTGGGGAGGCAGGTTCATAGGCGCAGTTTGACCGATCCAGCGTGAAATGGTTCCAACCGCCTGCCCACAACGAAAAAGGGCCGCTGAACGCGGCCCTTTTGGAAAGACTGCTCCGCCTTACTGGGCGGCCTGCGCCACGCGCAGGATCTTCGGGGTGACAAACACCAGCAGCTCGGCCTTGTCCTTGCTGCGGCCACGCTTCTTGAACAGGTTGCCAAGGAACGGGATGTCGCCCAGGAACGGCACCTTGCTCACGCTGCTGCGGTCAGTGAACTCATAAACACCACCAACAACGACGGTCTGGCCGTCCTCCACCAGCACGGCGGTGTTGACCTCTCGGCGGTTGATGATCGGCACCACACCGAAGTTCTCAACCTCCAGATAGTCATCCACCTCATCCTTCTTCACAACCATGTTGAGGAAGACGCGGTTGTCCTTGGTGATGGTCGGGGTGACCTTCAGCTCCAGCAGCACTTCCTTGAACTGCACGTTGGCCGTTGCCTGACCGCCGGTACCTGAAATGGTCACGTAGCCGATTTCCTTACCCTGCTTGATCACGCCCTCACGCTGGTTGGCGGTGACGATGCGGGGATTGGAGATGACCTCACCTCGACCTTCTTCCTGCAGGGCCGACAGCTCCAGGTCCAGGTTGAAGTTGGCACCGAGCAGGGTGTAAGCGATGCTCGGCGCACCGGTAACCGTAGCGCTGGTGAAGGTACCCGCCGGCAGGCTTACATTGAGACCACGGCTGGCATTGGTACCGCCACCGGCAGCACCGCTGCCAATGGTGGCGGTGTTGTCGCCGTTGTTGTAGCTGCGCTTGCCACCGATGCCGAACTTGGCGCCAAGATCGCGTGCAAAGGTATCCGAGGCGATCACGATGCGACCTTCGATCAGCACCTGGTCCACCGGCCGATCAATCACGCTGATCAGCTCGCGCATCTGCGCGACCTTCTTCGGAATGTCACTGATCATCAAGGTATTGGTGCGCTCGTCAGCCACCAGTCGGCCGCGGCCGGAGAGGAAGCCGTTTTCCTGTTCCGAACTCCCCCCGTTACCGCCACTGCCACCGCCACCACTGGAGTTACCGATGCCCTTGGCTTCGGTGACCGCCTTGAAGATGGCTTCCGCGCTGTGGTAGTTGATCTGGATGTACTCGGTGACCAGATCGACGCGGTTCTCGATCGCGATGCGCGCGTCTTCCTTGTCCTGCTCGAACTTGGCCAGCTCAGGCTGTGGCGCCACCCAGATCACACCGCCATCGCGACGCTTGTCCAGGCCCTTGGCACGCAGCACGATGTCCAATGCCTGGTCCCATGGCACGTTGACCAGACGCAGGGTCACATTGCCCTGCACCGTGTCCGAAGCAACCACGTTGAGGTTGGACTCTTCGGCGATCAACTGCAGCACGGTGCGCACCGGCACGTCCTGGAAGTTGAAGGTCACCGGACGCCCGGTGTAACCCCGTGCCGCCACCGTGGCGGCGGCCTGCGCGACAGTCCTGGAGGTCACCGCGCCGGTGGCCGGAGCCTCCTTGCGCGGGCTGATCTCGACCACGTATTCGTTGCCGGTCTGGTAGGCCAGCGACTCGATCGGGCCGCTGTTGCTCAGCACCAGCTGGGCACCACCGGCACCGGACGGCTTGGCATCGATGCGCTGCACAGGGGTGGCGAAGTCCACCACGTTCAGCGGGCGCTGCAGCTCGGCCGGCAGGGTCGCATTGCCGACATCAACCACCACGTTGTTGCCCTGGCTGCGTAGGTCGGGGCTGGCGCCCTGGCCGTCGAACTGCAGGATCAGGCGGCCGGAGCCATCCTCACCACGCTTGAAGTCGATCTTGCTGACGGAAACCGCAGAAACGCTCTGCTGGGCCCCGGTGGTTGCGCCACCCGACACCGGCAGCTGCGCTGCGAAGGAAGAGCCGCACACCGCTGCCAACGCCACTCCCAGGGC
>NZ_DLJW01000057.1:0-11402 GCF_002477705.1 Stenotrophomonas sp. UBA7606
GGAGGGCTGGGGAGGGGTTTGGCCTTTCGCTGGGAAGGCCCCTGCCGAGCATGGCTCGGCACTACCGCGTTGCTCCCTCCCTTTCGCGCAGCGAAGGGGAGGGTTGGGGAGGGGTTGGCTTTTCGCTGGGAAGGGCCCTGCCGAGCATGGCTCGGCACTACCGCGCTGCTCCCTCCCTTTCGCGCAGCGAAGGGGAGGGTTGGGGAGGGGTTGTTTTTGCGCCAGTGCTCCGACGGCCGAGCTATGCCTTTATCGCCAACAGCTATGAAATTTCGGCAGCCCGTGCCCGGGCCCGCGTTTCGCCCGGTAAGCTCGAATGGACAGATACAGGGTGTTGCAATGGGACGATTGCGTTGGCTTGTGGCGGGGCTGCTGTTGTTGAGTGGCAGCGTTGGTGCGCAGCAGTTCAAGGTACTGGTCGCGGCCATCCCCAATCAGTATCACCACGACTACATTCCGGTGGCCAAGCCGCAGTTCGAGGCGCTGGCGCGGCAGCACTATTTTGCGCTTACCTGGGCATGGAACACTCAGGCCTTCGATCAGGATCTGGCCCAGTACGATGCCATCGTGCTGCTCAATACACCTGCCACGGAGTTGTCGGTCACGCAGCGGGAGAAGTTCCAGCAGTACGTGCGCAACGGCGGCGGTGTGGTCGCCGTGCACAAGGCATTTGCGATACGGCGCGGTGATTGGGACTGGTATGACCGCCTGATCGGCCGTTCGTTCCGCACCCATCCCTATCTGCAGACCGCCATGGTGGATGTGGTCAACCGTGATTTCCCGGCTACCGCGGGGCTGCCGCAGCGCTGGCTGTGGAGTGATGAATGGTACGAGTATGACCCGCCGTACAGCGATGACCTGGTCACGCTGCTGACAGTGGATGAGCACAGTTATGACCCCACCCTGATCTGGCCGGGCCAGGTGGCAAAGGGTATGGGCAAGGAGCATCCGGTAGCCTGGTACCACCGTTTCGAAGGCGGCCGGGTGTTTGCCACAGCCCTGGGCCACCAGGCCGAGGCGTACAACGATCCGCGTTACCTGGAGCACCTGTACGGTGGCATCTACTGGGCCGCCACCGGCAAGGGTGAGGGCAAGCCGCCCGCACCTTGAGCCTTACGGGCGCGGGCCGCGCGCCATTGCCTGGAACACGCCGTCACGGCGCACCCAGGCATGGAACAGGGCCGCACCCACGTGCACCAGCACGGTGGCGAACAGCAGGTAGGCCAGCAGGCTGTGCGTGTTGCGCAGCAGTGCATAGAGTTGTGGCGTATGCGGCGCGATGGGCGGCAGGTGCACGCCGGCCCACAGCACGATGGGGTAGCCGCCGGCGGACAGCATGGCCCAGCCCACCAGTGGCATCGCCAGCATCAAGGCATACAGCAACCAGTGTGAGGCGTTGGCGGCCCAGGCCTGCCAGATCGGCAGGTCGGCCGGCAGCGGCGGTGGCCGGTGGCGCAGGCGGTTGTACAGGCGCAGCAGCGCCAGCAGCAGGATCGCGATGCCCAGCGGCCGGTGCAGGTTGATCAGGCCTGGACGCAGGTGCACCGAGGCCACCATGGTCACGCCGATGAACAGCATCGCCAGGATCAGCAGCGCCATGCTCCAGTGCAGCACGCGCGCCAACAGGTTGAAATGACCGTTGCTGCTCATGGGCGCACCTGCTGCTGGTTGTCGCGTGCAGCCTCGTCGGTGGCACGCTCACGCTCGCGGCGGTTGAAGGATTGCGAATACACCGCCGAGCGCGCCGCCAGGATCGGGTCGTCGCTGCCTTCAATGCCATCGGGCAGGATCAGCGGATCGAAGTTGAGATCGTTGCAGCTGCCCTGGTCCTGTGGCTGCATCCGGTCCAGGTTGAGCACGCCGGCAACTATCTGCTCGCGCTCGGCCGGCCACGGCACGGAGGGGTCGGTGATGGCGTCCTGCGCATTGGCCAGGGTGACCACCAGATTCCAGCGCACCGGCCCCTGGGCCAGGCGCTGCTGCAGGTCGTTGGCCAGGAAGTCGACACCGGCCTGTTCGCGTGCGGCGGCATCCAGCTCGCGCGGCGCGGCCTGCGGTTGCCAGCGCCAGCGCACGGCGCGGCGCTGGCCCTGCGCATTGGTGAACCAGAACGCATTGACGCTGTTGAACTCGGTGCTGGCCCAGCTGTCGGTCCAGGGCGCGCTTTTGGCCCACTGCGCGAAGGCGCGGGCGCTGGGGTACCTGGCCTGGATCGCGGCCAGCTTTGCCGGGTCCGGTTTACCGGTGGCCGGGTCGGGGATCTGCGCGCGGGTCTGCTCGTAGAACGCCTCGGGCGTGGGCACGGCCAGGAACGGGAAGCTGTTCATCGCCATGCGCCACTGCTGGCCGTCGTCGCTGCTCAGCTGCAGGGCGATGCTGCGCACGCGCGCGCTGTTGTCGGCGCCATGCGGATTGCCACCGCCGATCGACAGCCGGCCCAGCACCGGCACACGTGGCTGCGCGAAAGCGCGCGCATGCGACAGTTGCGGCGCCTCCGCGCTGGGCGCGAACCAACCGCTGACGCAGACGCCCTTGCTGTGCGCACGGCGGAAACCGGGATGCGCTGCGCCGGTGGCTTCGATGGCATCGGTGAAGCGCTGCGCGGTCAGCCGGTCCTTGCCCAGCCAACCGGCCAGCCAGGCAAACGCCAGCGCCACGCCGCCCAGGATCAGGGCGATCAGCGCGATCCAGGGCAGTGGTGAATGTGGGCTGGGGCCGGTGCGCAGCCCGCCGTGGCGGGTGAACTTGAACAGGGGCATTGCGGTACCTGTCGAGCAAACGGGAGCGTGGTGCCCCCACACGTTGGCAGAACTCGGCAGCAAGGGCCAGCGTGGGCAGACAATCAGACAAAGAAGCCTGCGACGGAGCGCAGGCTTCAGCGTCTTGCGTAAGCGCGTGCTTCAGGCCTCAGACAAACAGTTGCCTGCCCAGGGTGGCCAGCAGGATCAGCAGCGTGCAGACAAAGGACACGTTGAGTCCGGCGGTGGGCAGCCTGCGGCCGTTGCTGAGCCCGATCGGCGCACCGGCTGCGCGCATTTCGCTGGCATTGAGAGCCACCGCGATGGCAACCACCGCCAGCCCGCCCAGTGGCCACCACAGTGAGGCGAAACGGCCGCCGCCCACGCCCATCCATTGATAGGCGCAGACCACCACCGCGAACAGGAAGGCCAGCGAAGTACGCGTTCTCGGTCCCATGGTGCTGTCCCGGGCTCAGGCGCCGTAGCGCGTCTTCAGCATGGCCCAGGCCGAGCGCAGCGCCAGTGCTTCACCGCCGGCCGGGCGGCCCGGGCGTTCGCCGTCGTTCCAGGCGTAGACGTCCAGATGTGCCCACACCTGGCCTTCGTTGATGAAACGCTCCAGGTACAGCGCGGCGGTGACCGAGCCGGCCATGCGCGAGCCGGCGTTGGCCAGGTCGGCAATGCCGCTGTTGAGGTAACGCAGGTAGGGGCGCCACAACGGCATGCGCCAGACCGGGTCGCGGGTGCTGTCGCCGGCCTGCAGCCACTGGTTGGCCAGGGTGTCGTCATTGGCGAACAGCGCCGGCAGGTCCGGGCCCAGGGCGATGCGCGCGGCACCGGTGAGGGTGGCGAAATCGAGAATGGTGTCCGGGTTCTGCTCACTGACGTAGGTGAGCGCGTCGCACAGCACCAGCCGGCCTTCGGCGTCGGTGTTGTCGATTTCCACCGTGATGCCCTTGCGGGTGGTGATCACTTCGCCGGGACGGAATGCATCAGGGCCGACCGCATTTTCCACCGCGGCCACCACCAGGGTCAGCTGCACCGGCAGCTGCTGCGCCATCACCAGGCCGGCCAGGGCGATCGCATGGGCGGCACCGCCCATGTCCTTCTTCATGTTGCGCATGCCGTCGGCCGGCTTCAGGTCCAGACCGCCGGTGTCGAAGCACACGCCCTTGCCGACCAGCGCCAGGTGCGGCGCACCGGCGTTGCCCCAGCGCAGCACGATCAGGCGCGGCGCGCGGTGCGAGGCGCGGCCAACGGCGTGGATGGTCGGGAAGTTCATTTCCAGCAGTTCGTCGCCGGCAATCACTTCCAGCTCGCCGCCGTGGGCGTCGGCCAATTCGCGGGCAGCATCTTCCAGCTGCTGCGGGCCCATGTCCTCGGTGGGCGTGTTGACCCAGTCGCGCACGCGCAGGCAGGCGGTCACCACGTCCAGCACTTCAGCGGCCGGCGTGGCCAGCAGCTGTGCGGCCGGGCGGGCCAGCTTGCGGTAGCGGTCGAAGCGATAGCTGCCCAGGCCCCAGCCGATCTGCAGGTTGGCGTTGCTGCTGGCATCCAGTTCATTGGCAACCTGCCAGACGGTGCCGGCCGGCAGCGCGAACGGCGCATGTGCATAGGCGTAGGCATCGGCATGGTCACCCACACCCAGCACCGCACCGGCAATGCCGTTGTCGCCGGGCAGCAGCAGCACGCTGGTCGGCGCGGCAGTGAACTGCTGCGCATCGGCCCAGGCCTGCACGGCGGCTGGCTGCTGCGCCTTCCACGCGGCAAAGCCATCGCGGTCCAGTACATGCAGCGGCAGGGCAGTGGAGGAATCGGTGGTGTAGGCGGTAATCGAAGTCATGGTGTTCTCTTGCGTCTGATGGCGGCCGTGGGCTTAGCGCTGCGGGTTGGATGCGTTGGCATCCAGCCAGTCGGCCAGTCCGGTCAGGGTGTCGAACTGCAGGTCGGGCTGCAGCTCGGTGTGGGTCCAGGTGTGTTCTTCGCGGTTGATCCAGCAACCGCGCAGGCCTGCGCGCATGGCACCGGCCACATCCATTTCGGCGTGATCGCCGACGTGCAGTACCTGCGCGTGCTCAACGCCAAGGCGTTCGCAGGCGGCGTGGAAAATGCCCGGGTCCGGCTTGGCCGCGCCGAACTCGCGCGAGCCCAGCTGGAAGGCGAACAGCTCGCCAATGCCAATGCGCTGCAGGTCGGCGTTGCCGTTGCTCACCGCTGCCACCGGCACGCGCGCGGCGATGCGGCGCAATGCGGCCAGCGCATCCGGGTAGAACTCCACCTGGTTGCGTGCGGCATAGAAGGCTTCATAGGCAGGATCCAGCAGGTCCGGGCTTGCCCCGCTTTTTTCCAGCGCCTCGGCCAGGGTCAAGCGGCGCAGTGCGCTGAGGTCGTAGTGCAGGTGCGGGTTGTCGCGGAACGAGCGCTCGCGCAGTTCGCGCATGGCGGCCACCGGGTACATGTGGGCGGTGGCGGGGCTGTGTTCCAGCATCCAGTCGTGGAGCACCTGGTCGATACGGGCGCCGATGGGCGCGAACGGCCACAGGGTGTCGTCCAGGTCCAGGGTGATGGCGAGTACGGGGAAATTCATCCGGCCATTTTACGCCATGCCCATGAGCCGGGCCTGTAGGGGGGTATAGGGGTGGTGTAGCCCGGGTAAGCGCAGCGCACCCGGGAGGCGGGAGCGCGCTGATGTCTGGCGTTGTCCGCAGCGGGGAGTTGGACGTGCGTTGAGGCCTGACGTTGTCTGTAAATGGCCCCGGGTGCGCTGCGCTTACCCGGGCTACGCGGCTGTCTGTCCTATTCCAGCAGCTTGGCCCAGCCGTGCATGCCGTCCACGCGGGTCAGCACCAGCTTCACGCAGACCAGCAGCGGCACCGACAGCAGCAGGCCAACCATGCCCCACAGCCAGCCGAACAACATCAGCGCCAGGATCAGCATCAACGGCGATATCGCCATGCGCCGGCCCAGCACGATGGGCGTGATCAATTGCCCTTCCAGCGTGTGCAGGGCCAGGTAGGCCAGCGCCGGCAAGGTGGCGGTGAGGGGATCGCGGAACTCGACAAAGCCCATCAGCAGCATCAGCACGATGCCGATCAGCGGCCCCACATACGGGGCGAAATTCAGCAGCGCCGCCACCGTGCCCCACAACAGCGCCTCGGGCAGGGCGATGCCCAGCAGCATCAGCACGCCGGCCAGTACCAGGCCCAGGGCGACGTTGATGACGGTGATGGTCAATACGTAGCGCGATATCTCGCGCTCGATCGAGCGCAGGATGTCGGCGGTGAAGCGTTTCTGCTGGCGGTTGGGCAGCAGGGCGATCACATGCCGCTGCAGGTTTTCGCCATAGATCATGAAAAACAGCGTCAAAAGCACTACCGCCAGCGCCGAGGCGGCCAGCTTGGGCGTGCGCACCAGCGCCTTGTAGGGATCGTCCAGCTGGGTGCGGATGACCTGCACCTTGCGGTTGCCGTCACCGCCGGCGGCGCGGGCAAAGCTCTCGGCGGCCTGGTTGGCCTGCTGCACAGGTTTGACGAAGTCCTGCACCTGGCGTGAGATCTGCCGCATCTGCTGCGGCGCCTGCTGCACCCACTCGGTGGCCGGGCCGGCCAGTTGCACTGCCAGCGCGCCGCTGGCCGCCAGCCCGCCCAGCACCACCAGCAGGGCGGCGAGGAAACGCGGCAGGTAGAGCTTCTGCAGCAGGCGGATGATGGGGTTGCCGATCAGCGCGAAGAACATCGCCAGCAGCACCGGCAGTATCACTTCCTGCGCCGCCCACAGGGTGTAACCCACAGCCAGGGTGGCGAGTACCACCAAGGCGGCGGGTGCACGCGGGCGTGGCGGCAGTGGCGCAGGCTCCGCCGACGGCGCAGCAGCTTCAGGCAACGGCTCGGACATGCGGGCGGTGCTCCGGACAGTAAGGCGCGGCGCGGTGCCGCGCCCGGCTCAGGATTCTGACAGTTCGGTGGCCGCTTCGGCGGCGCGTGGCGGTACCGGATTGGCATTGCCCGGGGCTGCTGCCCGCGCGCTGGCCGCTGCCGGTGCGGCGGCCTGCTCGGCATCGGCAGCGGCTTCATCGGCATCGTCTGCGGCATCGGCGGCGTGGCTGGCCGCCATGCCGGCCGCAGCGGCGGCAAACGAGGCCACCGAGGCCTGCGCCGAGGCCACCAGGCCGGACACCGAGCCGATCATCTGCAGCCAGCGGGCACCGCTGAAGGCGCCGCCGGGTTCCAGCTTGCCGGCCAGGAAGCCACCGGCCAGGCCCACCACGATGATGCGGCCCGGGGTCCAGGCACTGCGCCAGCTGCGGTCAAGCTGCTGCCAGCTTTGGGTGGTTTCCTCGGCGCGGATCTGCACCACGGCTTCGGCGCGGCGCACACGCCGTTGCAGGGCTTCGAAATTCATCGCTTGTCCTCCCCGGGTACGGTGACGTCGGCATCGGGGTCTTCAGCGCTGGGCTCGTCGAACAGGCCCAGCCGCGACAGCTGCCGGCGGGTGGCGTGCATGCCGGTGTGGTGGAAGAAGTACGACACCCGCCAGATGCCATAGCCGGTGATGGCCAGGCTGAGCACGGTCGGGATCAACAGCGATACGAACAAGGACAGGCCCAGGTACTGCAGCAGGGCCACCAGGGTGGCGGCCAGCAGCAACCAGCCCGAGGCCCCGAAGACGATGGCCACGCCACTCCAGGCCAGGGCCCGCCCGAACGCACTGCGGGCCAGCGCGAAATCGGCCGAGACCAGCCGCCGCAGCGAGCGGGCGGCGTGGCCGGCCGAGTCCAGCGTCTGCCGGCCGGCGCTGCCGACCTGGCGGATGCTTTCCTCCAGCCCGGGCGCGGGGCCCGGGCCGGCGGTGTCGTCGCTTGGCGGTGTTGCGTTTTCGCCCACGCCGGTCAGTCGTTGCTGCGGGCGAGCTTGGCGATGATCCAGCCGGCGGCGAAGGCCACGCCGAACGACACCAGCGGACGCTCACGGATGAGGTCGGCGGCGCTGTCCACCAGGTCCTTGCCCTTGTCCATCAATGCGTCCATCTGCTCCTTGGCAGCGGCACCGCCCAGCTCGGCGGCGGCAAGGCCGGACAGCGCGCTGTCGGACAATTCGGCCTTCAGGTTGGCCTTGCCCAGGCGCAGCTCGTCACCGGCAGCGCCAGCGGCGCCCTTGACGGCCGAACCGGCGGCGGAAGCGGCGGACTTCAGGTGTGCGCCAGCCTCGCCCAGGTGTTCCTTCATGTTTTCGGTATTGGTGGGGCTCATCGTGATCTCCTGGTTTCAGCGGGTGCGCCGGTTGGCGCGCAGTTACAGCAGGTCCCAACAAATAGCAGCTGCGGGGTGTAAACAACGTTACGGTGATGCCCCGCCGTGCTCACGGTGCCATCATCGCATCTGCAGCTGGCCGCGCTGGTTGCCGCGCAGGATGCTCAGCACCAGCTGCTGCGGACGCGGGTTGAAGCTGGCACGCCAGCTGGCCAGATCGGTGAATTCGGTGGTGCTGGCGGCCAGGATCACATCGCCGCTGGCCAGGCCCGATTGCGCCGCACGGCTGCCGCGCGCGACGTCGCTGACCAGCACGCCATTGAGGCCGGACTGGCGCAGTGATTCGGGCAGGTCGACAAAGGTCGCGCCGCTCAGGCGCGGGTCCAGGGTGTCGCCGGTGACCGCACGCGGCTGTTCCTTCAAGGTGGCCTTGAGCTGCAGCGGCTTGCCGTCGCGGCGCACTTCCAGGTCAACCGTGCGGCCCACCGTGGAGAGGCCTTCGAAGTTGTGCAGCGCCTGCGCGCTGTCCACGCGCTGGCCATTGATGGCGGTGACCACGTCGCCGGCCTTGACCCCGGCCGCGGCGGCGCCGGACCCGGCCAGCACACGCGTCACCAGGGCGCCGCGTGCTTCGTCCAGGCCCAGGCCCTGCGCGATCTGTGGGCTGAGGTTCTGGGTTTCCACGCCCAGCGTGCCGCGCACCACCACGCCCTTGGTGATCAGCTGCTCAACCACGTCGCGGGCCAGATTGGAGGGAATGGCCAGGCCCAGGCCGATATTGCCGGCCATGCTGCCCTGCGGGTTGTAGCTGGCGGTATTGATGCCGACCAGCTGGCCGCTCAGGCTGACCAGTGCGCCACCGGAGTTGCCGGGGTTGATCGAGGCATCGGTCTGGATGAAGTTCTGGTAGCCCAGGCCGCGGATGCCGCTGCGGCCCACCGCCGAGACGATGCCCGAGGTCACCGTCTGGCTGAAGCCGAACGGGTTGCCGATGGCCACCACGAAGTCACCTACGCGCAGCTGGTCGCTGTTGCCCAGCGGCAGCGCGGTGAGCTTGTCGGCGGGGATGCGGATCAGGGCGATGTCGGTGTCGCGGTCCGAGCCGATGAACTCGGCCTTGACCGTGCGCCCGTCGGCCAGCGTGACCTGTACATCGTCGGCGTTCTCCACCACATGGTGGTTGGTGAGCACGTAGCCGCGGGTGGCATCGATGATCACCCCGGAGCCCAGCGACTCGTTGATGCGCTCCTGCGGCACCTGCGGGAACAGGCGGCGGAAGAACGGGTCATCGAAGAACGGGTTGCGCACCCGCACCACCTGCTTGGTGTTGACGCTGACCACGGCCGGCATGGCCTGCTCCAGCATCGGCGCCAGCGACGGCAGGGCCTGCCCGGCCACCGAGGCCGGCAGCGCGCCCGTCGCCGGCACGGCGCTGGCGGTGAGCGGCGCGGCGTCGGCGCGGTTGTCCAGGTGGGCGTTGATGGCCGTGGCGGTGAAGCCACCAAAGGCGGCCGCCAGGGCCAGGGTCAGCAGGGTCGGTACGGGTCGCATAAGCCGATGGTTCCTTGCGGGGCGCACGGGGGGGCGCCAGGGTGGGGCGGGTTGCTGAACACGAGTGTGGCGGGGGCCAGCTAAATCGGCAATGAAACTTCTGCACCGCCGCAAGCCCAAGGCCCCCAATGCCTACACGGATTGCAATAGATCAATGGCAGATTTTTTGTTTGACATCACCCCGCCGGTGGGTAAGCTTGGTCGGGTCATCACCCACTAGATGTTGGGTTGATGTGAAAAACGTCCCCAAGCAGTAGGGTTTTGTTGCTAGGGGTGCAGGCACCCCAACGGAAGGCGTGCAGTGACCATGACAGTGATGCAGACAACCGGTGATTTCCGGAACCCCCTCATCCCGCTGACAGGCGCGTAAGCACGCGCCTGCGCGTCGTTGTCTCTGCCGCCCGACCCCGTCGGGTACTAAGTAAACGCACCGCAAGGTGCCCCAGGAGAGTTTCCCCAATCATGAGTACGGTGCGTCTGGAAGTGGTCAGCAATCAAACCAAGTCGGACATGATCCCGTTGCAGCCTGCCTCGCAGGACATCTGGGAAAAGAAGTACCGCCTCACGACCAAGGCAGGCGAAGCGCTGGATGCCGATATCGACGGCACCTACCTGCGCGTGGCCCGGGCCCTGGCCGATGCCGAGGCTACCGACGACAAGCGCGCCTACTGGTTCGAGCGTTTTGCCTGGGCCCTGCGCCGTGGCGCGATCCCGGCCGGCCGCATCACCTCCAATGCCGGTGCGCAGGAACACAAGCCGGCCACCAGCACGATCAACTGCACCGTGTCGGGCACCATCACCGACTCGATGGACGGCATTCTGGAAAAGGTCCACGAAGCGGGCCTTACCCTGAAGGCCGGCTGCGGCATCGGCTATGAGTTCAGCACCCTGCGCCCGCGCGGCGCCTTCGTTGCTGGCGCCGGTGCCTATACCTCCGGGCCGATGTCCTTCATGGATATCTACGACAAGATGTGCTTCACCGTGTCCTCGGCCGGTGGCCGCCGTGGCGCGCAGATGGGCACCTTCGACGTATCGCACCCGGACGTGAAGGACTTCATCCGCGCCAAGCGCGAGGACGGCCGCCTGCGCCAGTTCAACCTGTCGCTGCTGATCACCGACGGCTTCATGGACGCGGTGAACAACGACGCCGACTGGCAGCTGGTGTTCCCGATCAACACCAAGGAACAGGCCGAGCTGGACCCGTCCAGCGGTGAGGAAGTGGTGTGGCGCGAATGGCCGACCCACGAGAACTACATCGTCCGCGACGACGGCCTGGTGGCCTGCAAGGTGTACGGCCACATCCGTGCCCGTCACCTGTGGGACATGATCATGGTCTCCACGTATGACTATGCCGAGCCGGGTTTCATCCTGATCGACCGCGTCAACGAGATGAACAACAACTGGTGGTGCGAGAACATCCGCGCCACCAACCCCTGCGGCGAGCAGCCGCTGCCGCCGTACGGTGCCTGCCTGCTGGGCTCGGTGAACCTGACCAAGTTCGTGCGTGACCCGTTTACCGACAAGGCCTCGTTCGACTGGGACGAGTACAAGGAAGTGGTGCGCGTGTTCACCCGCATGCTGGACAACGTGGTCGAAGTGAACGGCCTGCCGCTGGAGCAGCAGCGCAACGAGATCATGCGCAAGCGCCGCCACGGCATGGGTTTCCTCGGCCTGGGCAGCACCATGACCATGCTGAAGATGAAGTACGGCAGCACCGAGTCCTGCGAGTTCACCGAAGCCATCGCCCGTGACATGGCCGTGGCCGGCTGGGAAACCGGCCTGGAACTGGCCCGTGAGAAGGGCGCTGCCCCGATCATGGAAGAACAGTTCCCGGTCACCGCCGCCATGCTGCGCCAGCGCCCGGA